>OMSM01000246.1 GCA_900313745.1 uncultured Lachnospiraceae bacterium | reverse complement strand
TCCCGAGGAGATGGTGGGCAAGCAGGTGATGGTGATCACCAACCTCGCACCCGCGACACTGGCGGGCATCCGCTCCGAGGGAATGATCCTCTCGGCGGAGGACGCGGACGGTGCGCTTGCCGTGATGACTCCGGACGCGGCTCACGTAGTGAAGTCCGGAGCGGGAATCTCATGAAAAAGCAGGTACTTGCAGGTTTAGCCGCGCTTATTCTGGCTGCCGGGGCTATGATGCCGGTCCGGGCATCTAATCCTGCCGATCTCATCGACAGCGGGATCCAGACCGTCGTGGAGGAATCCAGGCGTCTCGGGTTCTCCTTGAGCGAATCGCAGAAGGACAGGATCCGGGAAGCCCTGGACAAGTTCGACGAGCTTGGTGTCTCACCGGGAAGGGTGATTCAGGAGACGAAGAACTTCATTCTCGGGACGGCGGAGGAGGAGCTTGACCTGGAGGAAATCCACGAGCTTCTTAAGGATCCGGATGACCCCGAAGCTTCGGAAGACACCGGGGACATCAGCATAAGCTCGATCCTGGATGAGGAGAAGGAGAAGGCAAAGGATGCCTTCGCTGCAAAGGCCGACGAGATTGCGGAGGGTGTGGAACGCAACATCCTGGATCTCATAAAGGACCTGATAAGCGGGTTCGTGAACAGGTTCTGAATCTAAAGCACTTGGCAAAACCGCATTCGCGGATTTTGCCTCAGCGGGGTATAAAAATGAAACTGTTTAATCTGGACAGCCCGATCATGCGGTTCTTAAGCCGCATGGCCGATGTGATGTGGCTCAACGTCCTCACGGTGATGCTAAGCATTCCGCTTGTCACCGCGGGCGCGGCGGTAACGGCGATGCACTACGTCTGCCTCAAGATCATCCGCGACGAGGATACCTATATCACGAAGATGTATTTCAAGGCCTTCAAGGAGAACTTCAAGCAGGCAACGCTGATGTGGCTGGGCTTCCTTGCAATGTTCATCGTGCTGATCCTTGATTTCTATCTGATCTTTTTCGGCGGCCTTAAGCTGCCGACCGCGCTGGTGATCGTGATGATCGTCGTTGCCTTCATCGTGTTCGCGGTGTATCTGTGGGCCTTCCCGCTGATGGCGAGGTTTGTCAATACGATCCGTGCAACGCTGAGGAATGCGCTGATCATGATGGTGGCAGGCTTTCCCCGCACCCTCGGAATGGTCGGAATGATGCTGATCCCCCTCGCTGCGACGTATATGGCCATCATGGAATATGTGCCGAGCTACGTGTTCCTCTTTGTCATGCTCTTTGGTGTCGCCGCTCCTGCATTAGGCTGCGCATCGCTTTACAGCCCCTTCTTCAAGCGCTTTGAGCCTGAGGAAGAGGATCTGGGCGATCCCGACGCGATGCCTAAGGCGCTGCGCGACCAGCCCGATCCCGTCACTCTCAGAGAGAAGGAACTGGAGGCAATGCGGTCCGGCAAAACTTCCGAGCAGGCGGCAGTTTTGCCCGAAGAGAGCACTGCTCCGGAGAACGCTCCCGCGGAGGAAAGCGCTGCTCCTGAGGATGCTCCCGCAGAGGAGGAGCAGGCGGAATAGGGCGCCGATGGAAGGTTTGACGAAAAAGCCCGCATCTTCTTGGACAATTTGTGCAAGTGCTCCGCCGAAAGGAGGAGGTGCGGGAACTTTCATACAAAGGCGGCATAAATCTTTGTGGAATTGTGGCATTACCGAAAATACGCCCCTGCGTGTATACTCTATTTATCCGAAACGCTGTGCGGATTTTAAGCCGCGCTCAACTGCAAAGGGAGGCAATAAAACATGTCCAGTCTTTCTCTTGAAAATGTAACAAAGGTTTATCCTAACGGCTTTAAGGCTGTCCAGGATTTCAACCTTGACATCGCTGACAAGGAATTCATCATTTTCGTCGGCCCGTCCGGATGCGGAAAGTCCACCACCCTCCGTATGATCGCCGGTCTGGAGGACATCTCCTCCGGTACCCTTAAGATCGACGGCAAGGTCATGAACGACGTCGAGCCCAAGGACAGAGATATCGCGATGGTTTTCCAGAACTACGCTCTGTATCCTCACATGTCCGTGTACGACAATATGGCGTTCGGCTTGAAGCTCCGCAAGGTGCCGAAGGATCAGATCGACAAGGAAGTGCACGAGGCCGCAAGAATCCTCGACCTGGAACAGCTCCTCGACCGTAAGCCGAAGGCTCTGTCCGGCGGCCAGAGACAGCGTGTCGCTATGGGCCGTGCAATCGTCAGAAGCCCCAAGGTATTCCTGAT
>OMSM01000101.1 GCA_900313745.1 uncultured Lachnospiraceae bacterium | reverse complement strand
TTTGTTCTGCATTTCTCTGCCCCGTATATTTCCTGTCCGCGCGCCTCCTTAAAGCCGCCGCGCGGATCCTTAATGACCTATGTACACCGCCCGCTTTTCCGGTGCCGGGAAGGGATAACCTACCAGGTGACAACCTCGCAGCCATCCTCTGTGACCACAACCTGTACCTCCCACTGCGCGGAAGGCATGCCGTCATCCGTGTAGATGGTCCAGCCGTTCTCCTCGTCCTGATAGATCTTATCCGTACCCATGTTGACCATGGGCTCAATAGTAAAGCACATTCCCGGCACCATCAGCATCTCTGTTCCGGGCCTGGATACATAGCTCACATAGGGATCTTCATGGAATTCCAGCCCGCAGCCGTGGCCTCCGATCTCCCTTACCACGCTGTAGCCGTTCTCCAGAGCGTGCCTGTGAACTGCGTCACCCATGTCACCAAGGAAGGTCCAGGGCTTGACCATGCTTATTCCGATATCGACGCACTCCTTCGTGACCTGCACCAGTTTTTTCTTCTCCTCGGACACGTTCCCGATGAGGAACATCCTCGAGGAGTCGGAGAAGAAACCGTTTAATATGGTGGAAACGTCCACGTTGATGATGTCTCCGTCCTTAAGCACCCTGTCCGGCGCGGGAATCCCGTGGCAGACCTCCTCGTTGATCGAGGTGCAGACGCTCTTCGGGAATCCCTCGTAGTGAAGAGGCGCCGGAATCGCGCCGCTCTTCACCGTCACGTCGTAGACGATCTCGTCGATCTCCTCCGTGGTCATGCCCTCACGGATCCTGGAAGCCACCTCGTCGAGCACCGCGATGTTGACCTTCGCGCTCTCCTTTATCCCCCGGATCTGCTCCGGAGTTTTGATGAGGCCCCTGTCGGGGACGATCGCGCCCTTTAACGCATAGCTCCTCAGCTTCTCGTCAAAACTTTCGTGACAGTTCTTGTACTTCTTCCCGCTTCCGCACCAGCACGGCGCGTTGCGCTCAAACTTCGCATTTCCGATATAGACCACCAGAAAACCTCCATGCCGGCAGAAACCGGCAATGTACTATCTTAAAAAGATACTTATCCAGTATGATGTTTCGCCGCCGAATCGTCAAGTGTCGGCGGGCTGTACGAACGACATCGGCGGGCTATACGAACTGCATCCTTGCCGTTATGAAGAACAGCACGCACACGGCGGCGGATAGAAGAACAAGGGCCGCAATTCCTCCCCGGACAAGGCGCATTGCGGTTCGGGCAAAGGTCTTTCCCCGGGGTCCCGGAATGCCGCTTCCGGGTTCCTTCTCCGCCCCCTCCCCGGTTATGAGAACAGAGAGGACGAACGCTGCCTCTGCGGCAAGGATCACCTCCACGTAGCGGTAATCCATGGACCAGACAAAGGGGAACCGGAAGCTGAAGACATAAAAGCTTGCCAGCTGTGAGGCGAAGAGCAGAAGGAGGCTTATCCATTCTTTATTCTCCGCATCCTCTTCCCTCTTTCCCCGCATCCTGAAGAGGAGGGCCGGAATTCCGAACACCGCGGCTGCCGTGACGGTCAGCGTCCTCAGAATAAAAAGGGCATAGGAGAGCTTCTTCACCCTGCCGTCCGCATAGCTCCAGCTCCAGAGATCGCTGGCCGCGGTCTTCCAGAATGCGATGAGGGGATTGATGTCCTGGGCCTCCCCTCTGCCGTACTGCATGTACGTGTTGTAATAGGTGAAGTGTACCGGCCTGAAGTCGAGGAGGCGCTGCAGCGCCGGGATGTCCCCGAGATAGGCTTCATAGGTCTCCGGGGCATCAATGATCCAGATAAAATCAAAGGGAACGCCGTACAGCACGCGGTTCCGGACGTACCACCAGAGCGAGAGAGGAACCGCCGCGGCGAGGAACAGCGCGAACTGGCCGAGAAGTTTTCCCGTCCTTCCGCGCTCCTTCACGGTGCGGAAGAAGCGGTCCGCGAAGAGGAAGCCGACAGGAAGCGCCATGAGCGCCGCGGATTTCTTGGTCGACATTGCCAGGCCGAAGGCGGCGGCAGCTGCGAGGATCTTCCCCGCTCCCGGATTCCGGTGCCACATGATCGCAAGGTCAAGGGCAAGCACCGAGAGCAGGAGCACGAGTGCATCGTTGTTGACAAACGCCGACCGGATGACGAGGCCGGGCTGGAAGCAGACGAAAAGAAATGCCAGGAGGAAAGCCCTGTATCCGGGAGAGGCCAGGCCCCCGGCTTCCCGGTCCTTCTCCGGAATGAGCCGGTACAGGATATGCCCGATCAGCGCCATTGCCGCGGTCACGTAGAGAAGGGGAAGGACCTGAACGGCCTCGAAATTCCCGTCCAGTCCGGGAAAAACTTTCCAGACCGCCTTCAGAAACCCCGCTGACAGCGCGTAGTGCAGCGGAGGGTGCCAGAACTGGTCCCTGAAGCGGACGTCGAAATCCGGGAGCGAACCCCCGGAAAGGAAATAGCTGATGTAGCCCAGGTGGCCGCCCTCGGACCATGACGCGCCGCCGTCGTGCTGGTTCTTCAGCACGGAGATGTAGCTGACATAGTATGCCCTGAGAAGGAAGCTGGCGGACAGAATCCCCGCAGGTACAATATTCTTTTTGCGCAGGAATTCACTGTACTTCATGCCGTTTCCTGTGTGGGGCTTTCCCGGAGATATTGCGCAC
>OMSM01000261.1 GCA_900313745.1 uncultured Lachnospiraceae bacterium | reverse complement strand
CACGCCCATGCGTGCGGGCGTCATTGCCGTGCTGGTGAATCTGGTCGGCAATTACGTCCTGATCTACGGCAAGTTCGGAGCGCCCGCGCTCGGGGTGGTCGGCGCCGCACTTGCGACCGTGATCTCGCGGTTCGTGGAAGCTGTTTACGTCGTGGTCTGGATGCACACGCACAAGGAGCGCAATACGTTTCTGGAAGGAGTGTTCTCGAGTTTCCGCATTCCGCCGGGACTGGTCGGGAATATTGTCGTCAAGGGCACGCCGCTTCTGCTCAATGAGGCTCTCTGGTCCGCCGGCATGGCCGTGCTGAACCAGAATTACTCCATGAGAGGCCTCTCGGTGGTAGCGGCAATGAATATCTCCTCCACGATCTCCAATCTCTTCAGCGTCGCGTTCTTCACAATGGGCAACGCGACGGCGATCATGATCGGACAGGAGCTTGGGACAGGGGACACGGAGAAGGTGAAGGTGGACGCGGACCTGCTCACCTGGTTTTCCGTTTTCCTGTGTGCGGTCTCCGGCATGATGCTCTTTACTGTCTCCGGCGTCTTTCCGAGGATCTATAATACCTCGGACGAGGTGCGTCACATCGCGACCTCCATCATCCGTATCGGAGCCCTGTGCATGCCGATCTACGCATATATGAATGCGGCGTATTTCATCCTCCGCTCCGGCGGCAAGACGATCATCACCTTTCTCTTTGACTCCTGTTTCGCATGGGTATTCTCCATTCCTCTGGCCTATGTGCTCGCGCACTTTACGTCGGTGCCGATCACCGAGATGTACCTTGCGGTGCAGCTTCTGGATCTTGTAAAGTGCGTCATCGGTTATGTCCTGGTGAAGAAAGGAGTGTGGATCAACAACATTACCACCTACGCGGGACAGGCAGACTAGATTATGGTACAATACTTAGGTTAAGTTGAAAAACGGTGAATCACTGTGAATCACAGAGAAAGAATGGCGGACTATGAACAATCTTGAAAAGGAACTTATCGAGACGTCGTATCCCGGAAGAGGGATTATGATCGGGCTCTCCTGCGACGGGAAAAAGGCAGTCGCCGCGTATTTCATCATGGGCAGGAGTGCCAACAGCCGCAACCGCATATTTGTCACCGAGGGAGAGGGAATCCGCACGGAGGCGTTTGATCCGTCCAAAGTCGAGGATCCGAGCCTGATTATCTACGCTCCGGTCCGGGTGTACGGAGAGAACACGATAGTCACCAACGGTGATCAGACGGATACTGTTTATGAAGGACTTGCAGCGGGAAAGAGTTTTGAGGAGTCTCTCCGCTCGAGGAAATTCGAACCGGATGCACCGAATTACACCCCCAGGATTTCCGGAATCATGCATGTGGCAGGGGGAAGTTTTGGCTATATGCTCTCTATCCTGAAGAGCAGCGGCGGCGATCCGGAGTCCTGTGAGCGCTTCACATTTGATTACGAGGAGCCGAAGAAGGGCGAAGGCCGCTTCATTCATACCTACATTGGTGACGGAAGCCCGCTTCCTTCCTTCTCGGGAGAGCCGACGAAGATCTTCTTTGACCCGGAATTCACCGCAGACATCGACACCTTCACGGACCGCATCTGGGCAGCCCTCAACGAGGACAACAAGGTATCGCTTTTTACCCGTTTCATCAGTATCGCGGACGGAAGCACCGAAACAAGGATAGTGAACAAGAACCGGTAAGTCCGGACGATCAGAAGAAAGGAGAATGTTTATCATGCAGGAACTCCAGCTGAAATATGGCTGCAACCCCAACCAGAAGCCCTCCCGCGTCTACATGGAGAACGGCGCGGATCTTCCGATCACCGTGCTGAACGGCAGGCCCGGGTACATTAACCTCCTGGATGCCTTCAACGGCTGGCAGCTGGTCCGCGAACTGAAGCGCGCGACCGGCCTTCCCGCGGCAACTTCCTTCAAACATGTCTCCCCCGCCGGTGCGGCCATCGGTCTGCCGCTGACGGATATAGAGCGCAGGATCTACTGGGTGGATGATCTTGGTGACCTTACCCCCCTTGCCAGCGCCTATGCCCGCGCAAGAGGAGCGGACCGCATGTCCTCCTTCGGGGATTTCATCTCCCTGTCGGATCCCTGCGATACAGCGACGGCAAAACTGATCGCCAGAGAGGTGTCCGACGGCGTGATCGCCCCCGGTTACGACGAGGAGGCGCTTGCCATCCTCTCCGCCAAGAAGAAGGGCGCATACGCGGTTATTCAGATCGATCCTTCCTATGAGCCGGATCCTGTAGAGAAAAAGCAGGTCTTCGGAGTGACCTTCGAGCAGGGCAGGAACGAGCTCGTCATCGATGACCAGCTCTTCGCCAATATCGTAACGAAGAACAAGGACCTTCCCCAGTCCGCCAGGGATGATCTCGCCATTGCGCTGATCACACTGAAATATACCCAGTCCAATTCCGTGTGCTATGTCAAGGGCGGCCAGGCAATAGGCATCGGCGCGGGGCAGCAGTCCCGCATCCACTGCACCAGGCTCGCCGGAAGCAAGGCGGACAACTGGTATTTAAGGCAGTCGCCGCAGGTGCTGGAGCTTCCTTTCCTTCCCGGAATCAAGAGAGCGGACCGCGACAACGCCATTGATCTTTACATGGGCGAGGACTATATGGATGTGCTCGCGGACGGCAGGTGGCAGCAGATCTTCTCGAAGAGGCCGGAGGTATTTACTGCGGAAGAGAAGCGGGCATGGCTTGACGGCAACACCGGAGTTTCCCTTGGATCCGATGCTTTCTTCCCCTTCGGGGACAATATTGAGAGAGCTTTCAGGAGCGGTGTGAAGTATGTCGCGGAGCCCGGCGGAAGCGTTCGCGACGACAACGTGATCGCAGCCTGCGATGCCCATGACATGGTGATGGCATTCACCGGAATCAGGCTTTTCCACCATTGATGTATTGGCCCGCTTTCCCGTTTATGAGCTTTGGGAAAAGGGAAATCCGGCAGCGGGAAGACAGGACAGCGGGACAGGAATAATTATGCGAATTGGTACCGGATATGATGTTCACCGGCTTGTGCCGGGATACAAACTGATTCTCGGCGGTGTGGACATCCCTTATGAAAAAGGACTTGAGGGGCACTCCGACGCCGATGTGCTCGTTCATGCCATCATGGACGCACTTCTCGGTGCCGCGGCGATGGGCGACATTGGAGCGCTTTACCCGGACAGCGACGACGCCTATCTTGGTATTTCGTCGCTGAAGCTTCTCCGTGATGTGGCCGGGCGCCTCAGGGAAGCGGGATTCAGCGTGGAGAATGTAGATTCTACCGTTGTTGCCCAGGCACCGAAACTGAGGCCGTATATTGATGAAATGAGGGCCAATATCTCCGAAGCTATAGGTATCGGTCAGGACCGTGTAAGTGTCAAGGCGACAACAGAGGAACGCCTGGGATTTACCGGAAGCGGGCAGGGGATTGCCGCTCAGGCAGCGGCGCTCCTTACGGAGGCTGGCAGCGGAAAATGAAATTTCTGGATGAAATCCGCGAGGAGATCGCGGTGATCCGTGAGCGCGACCCCGCCATGCACTCGGATTTGGAGGTTTTTCTTTATCCCTCCTTCCAGGCGATGATGAGCTACAGGCGCGCGCACCGGCACTATCTGAAAAAGCATTATTTCCGGGCGCGCCTGATCTCCCAGAGAAGCGCGAGGCGGACCGGAATTGAGATCCATCCCGGCGCGGAGATCGGAAAAGGCTTCTTTATCGATCACGGCACGGGAGTAGTGATCGGCGAGACCTCGATAATCGGGGACAACGTCACTCTCTATCAGGGGGTTACTCTCGGAGGTACGGGCAAGGAACAGGGAAAGCGCCACCCGACTATCGGCAGCAACGTGCTGATCGGGGCAGGAGCCAAGGTACTGGGTTCGTGTACGATCGGGGACAACTGTAAGATCGGGGCCGGTTCCGTGGTCCTGGAGAATATCCCCTCCGGATCAACGGTCGTCGGCGTGCCCGGCCGTGTCGTCAAGCAGTTCATGCCGAACAGCGGCGCAAGGCCGCAGGACACGCTGGATCAGGTCAATTTCCCTGATCCGGTAAAGACGGATATCGCCTGTCTCTACCGTGCGGATTCCGTGCTGAAGAACATGATAGCAGGGCTGGAAAAGTCTCTCTCGGAAGAGCGGGAGGAGCGAAAGCGCCTGGAGGAGCTCATCAGAGCGAAGGAGAGTTCAAATGATTGAGATTTACAACACATTGTCGAAGCAGAAGGAAAAGTTCAGGCCTGTCCACGAGGGCGAGGTGAGAATGTATGTCTGCGGCCCGACCGTGTACAATCTGATCCATATCGGCAACGCGCGCCCGATGATCTTTTTTGATACCGTGCGCAGATACTTCGAGTACCGCGGGTACAAGGTGAATTTCGTCTCCAATTTCACCGACGTCGATGACAAGATCATCAAGGCGGCGAATGAGGAGGGCGTCGACGCATCTGTCATCTCCGAGCGCTACATCGAAGAGTGCAGGAAGGATATGGCTTCCCTCAATGTGCGGCCCGCCACGACCCATCCCCAGGCAACCCGGGAGATCCAGGGGATGATCGACATGATCCAGACCCTGATCGACAAGGGCTTCGCCTATGTGGCGGAGGACGGCACCGTGTACTACCGCACAAGGAAGTTCGCCTATTACGGCAAGCTCTCCCACAAGGACATCGACAACCTCCGGAGCGGCGGAAGATCGCTGCTTGTCACCGGAGAGGAACAGAAGGAGGATCCGCTCGACTTCGTGCTCTGGAAGCCCAAGAAGGAGGGAGAACCCTACTGGGAGTCCCCCTGGTGCCAGGGCAGGCCGGGCTGGCATATCGAGTGCTCGGTGATGAGCAAGCACTATCTTGGCGACACGCTGGATATCCACGGCGGCGGAGAGGACCTGGTCTTCCCGCACCATGAGAATGAGATCGCCCAGTCGGAAGCGGCTAACGGCGTCCCGTTTGCCAACTACTGGATGCATAACGCATTCCTTAACATCGACGGAAGCAAGATGAGCAAATCCCTTGGCAATTTCTTCACGGTCAGGGACATCCTGGAGCGCTATGACGGCCAGGTGCTGCGCTACTTCATGCTCTCCGTGCATTACCGCAGCCCTCTGAATTTCAGCGCGGAGCTGATGGAATCAGCCAAAACTGCCTATGAGCGCATCGTGAACTGCGCCGCGAACCTGGATTTCCTCATGGGGAAAGCGAAGAATGCGGAAATCTCCGACGCCGAGAAGGCGCTGCTCGAAGAGGCGGACGGCTTCCGTGTCCAGTTCGAGAAGGCGATGGACGATGACTTCAACACCGCAGATGCGATTGCGGCAGTGTTTGAATTCGTCAAGTGGATCAATACGAACGCCGGGGACGATTCCTCCTCCGGTTTCGTGAAGGATTTGAAAGACAGGCTCACCGCCCTTACCTCGGTGATGGGACTTGTCATTGAGAGGAAGGAAGAGGACAGCGATCTGGCTTCTTATGTTGAGGCGAAGATCGAGGAGCGCCAGGCCGCCAGAAAGGCAAAGGATTTCGCGAAGGCCGATGCGATCCGCGATGAGCTGAAGGAAAAGGGCATCATTCTCGAGGACACCCGGGACGGGGTGAAATGGAAGAGAGCATGAGCTTTATCCGTGAAATTCTTGGGGGCCCGCTTCCCGGGGGAGGCGGGCCCTCTCAATATTCCCCGCTGTCCCTGGCCTTCCTTGGAGATGCGGTATACAGCCTGGTGATCCGGACCAGGGTACTCGCGGAAGGAAACCGTCAGGCGGCAAAACTTCACCGTGACGCCTCGGGGATCGTCAACGCGGGCGCACAGGCCGCGGCCGGCAGGGCGATCCAGTCCCTGCTTACTGAGGAGGAGGCGGCCGTCTACCGCAGGGGAAGAAATGCCAATCCGGAGCACAGGGCGAAGCATGCCACAGATGAGGATTACCGGGAAGCGACGGCGCTGGAGGCACTTCTCGGGTGGCTCTTTCTTCAGGGCGAGGAGGAGAGACTGCTCTTCCTTGTGGAGGAAGGACTGAAGCTCACCGGGAAAGGGTAACCGTGTGCCGGATAAGGCCGGTTCGGGATCGGAAAAGGTTAAGATGAAAAAGGACTATAACAGGAAGAGAGAATTTGAACAGCCGGAAGTCCCGGAGGATGCCTTCCGCATTGAGGGAAGGAATGCGCTGATCGAGGCCTTCCGCTCGGGAAAGGAGATCGACAGGGTCTACATGCTCGAGCGCTCCGGCCGGACAGAAGAAGGATCCCTCGCGACGATACGCCGGGAGGCCGCGAAGCGCGGAACTCCGATCCGGTTCGTGACCAGGGAGAGGCTGGACCAGATCTCGGAGACCGGAAACCATCAGGGGGTTATCGCCTTTGCCGCAGCATACAGCTACGCGGAGATCGGGGATCTCTTCGCGAGGGCAAAGGAGAAGGGAGAGCCGCCCTTCTTCATTCTTCTGGACAGCATAGAAGACCCGCATAATCTGGGGGCTGTCATCCGGACTGCCAATACCGCGGGCGCTCATGGCGTAATTATTCCGAAGGACCGTGCGGTCGGACTCACCGCGACGGTTGCGAAGGCATCCGCCGGAGCACTGAATTTCACACCGGTGGCCAGGGTGACCAATCTCGCCAGGACCATAGAGGAGCTGAAAGAGAAGGGAATGTGGTTCGTCTGTGCGGACATGGACGGAGAGCCCTATACGTCGCTGGATTTACGGGGGGCAATCGGTCTTGTCATCGGTGCCGAGGGGAGCGGAGTTTCCAGGCTGGTGCGGGAGAAGTGCGACTTCGTCGCCTCCATTCCGATGAAGGGGGAGATTAACTCGCTCAATGCCTCGGTGGCAGCGGGAGTGATGGCTTATGAAATCGTACGGCAGCGCGGATGAATACACCGACGAGGAACTGATCTTCTTAAGCCGCGAGGGCGACAGCCAGGCTGTGGACTGCCTTCTTGAGCGGTATAAGGAACTGGTGCGCGGGAAGGCGCGCTCCATGTATATTCTTGGAGGGGAGTCCGAGGACCTCATCCAGGAGGGGATGATCGGCCTCTTCACGGCGATACGGGATTTCGACCCCGGCCGGGACGCGAGCTTCAGGACCTTTGCCCAGCTTTGTGTGACAAGGAAGCTCTACAGCGCGGTTCAGTCCTCGGGAAGACAGAAAAACATCCCCCTCAACACCGCCGTATCCATATACAGCAAGGTGAGAGGGGGAGAGGGTTCGAACGATCCCGATGCGCCGGAGCTCGCAGACCAGATCTCGGATCTCGGAAGTACGGATCCGGAAAAACTGATCATCGACCGGGAGGACTTAAAAAACCTCCTGAACCGCATCGACTCGGAACTGAGCTCTTTCGAGAAGCAGGTGCTTGATCTCTACCTCACGGGACTCGGCTACGTGGAGATCGCCCACGTGCTCGGGCGGGAGGAGAAGAGCACCGACAACGCGCTGCAGCGCATAAGGAGCAAGCTTAGAAAACAGGCCTGAAGCTTAATCCGGGATATTGATCGCGAAGGAATACACCGCGGTCTTTCCGGGGGCGAGGGCCTGTTCCCATTCCCGGTCTTTCAGTTCGCCGGCGAAGTCCTCGCGGTCGCAGCGGCCCCACCAGGGCTCGATGCAGATGTAGGGTGCTTCCCTTCCGGCGACGGACCAGACGCCGACAAGCGGGGCGTCAAAACTCACCCGGATGTAGGGGCGCCCGTCGGGATCCAGGAGATCCACCTCGTCGCAGTCCCAGTTTTCCGTGATGAGTGCGTCATTCGCGAAGAGGTCGGCTTCAGGGATAATCCGGCCGTCCTTCTGGACAAAAACGTAAGGCTCCTTCTCTTTGGACGCGGCAAGACCTTCTGCGGTGATCGGAGTGGAGTACACAGCATCAAGCGGTTTTCCTTCCCGGAGGAAGGAGATGCCGCACGCGCTCCGGGGCGAGCCGGGATGCGAGGGCGGAGGGCAGAGAAAGCCCGGATGTCCGCCGGCCATGAAATAAAGCTCGCTGTCTCCTGTGTTTTTCACGATAAAGCTTACTTTTACGGTATTCCCTTCCAGGCGGTATGCGACAGTGAAGAGGAAGGGGAACGGGTAGACCTCCCTTGTGGTCTCCGTGTCCCTTATCGTGAACCTCAGTTCTTCGCCCGATATCTCCTCCGGCTCGAAATCCATGTTTTTCGCGAAGCCGTGGATGGGCATGGAATAGGTGCGCCCCCCGGTGCGGTATTCGCCGTTCCGCTCGCGGCCTATGAAGGGAAAGAGCACAGGGGCATGCTCCGGCCAGTACTCAGGATCAGCGGTCCAGAGGTATTCCTTTCCGTCTTTCATAAGAGAATACATTTCTGCCCCGCGGGAACTGGCCTTGAGTGACAGGGTGCCGTTGGTAATGGAATACAGCATTAGTGATCACCTCCTCTGTGAATCAGCCGGAATCGGTTCCGGTTGAAGTCGATGAGCCCCTCCTTCTTCAGCAGGGAGAGCTGTGCGCTCATTGCGCTGCGTTCCACAAGAAGGAAATCGGCAAGCTCCTGCCTGTTAAGCGGGATCTCGAACTCCGAGCGATGCTGTCTTGCCGCTTCTGCGGAGAGATAGGAGATCAGCTTCTGCCTTGTGGAGTGCATGGTGAGATGGCTCATCCTGTCCCTGCCCGCAAGGGCTCCCGTGCAAAGAGTCCCCATCAGATTGCGGATCAGGGTGATGTGGTAGGTACAGGCGGAGGGACAGACCGCGGCAAAACCGGCGGCATCGATCCAGAGGATAACCGCAGCGGGAGAGACGGAGACAATCTCCGCGTCCGGAACGCCCGCGGGTTCGCGCGATGCGTCCGGCAGTACCGCGCATGCGGTGTCCTCGGCGAAGAGATCCCCCGGCTCAAGAAGCTCCTCCGCCAGAACATCTCCCCAGAAATCACGCCTCCGGACGACAGCCTTCCCGTCCAGGAGCAGCCCTGCCGACCTGGAAAGGGCGGCGGAGGGCAGAATGGTTTCCTCGTAGCCAAGGACGGAGGAAGAGACATT
>OMSM01000455.1 GCA_900313745.1 uncultured Lachnospiraceae bacterium | reverse complement strand
TCCTTCCAGTCCACCTGCGCGAGCATGGTTTCCCGTCCGATGTGGTGGAGCTGCGACCGGGAGGGGCGGACGCCGTGGAAGACAACCCACCAGCTGCCGTCCGGGTCGTCCACGAGGTCCGCATGACCCACACAGCCGATCTCCTGGTAGTCCGGTCTGGCTATTTCGGCAAAACTGGGATTCACATTCCGGTTCGTGAGGACGGGATTGGCCGGGCAGCTCTCAAAAGGTCCCCACACGCTGTCGGAGCGCGCAATGACCTCGGTGTGTCCGTACTCGGTGCCGCCTTCGGCGATCATCAGATAGTAGGTGCCGCCGATCCGGTACATATGGGGCCCCTCCGGGCATCTGCCCCCGGTGCCGTACCAGATGGGTTTTGTTTCGGAGAGCCTCTCCCCGGTGTCGGGGTTGATCTCGAACTGGCCGATGCACTGCCCCTTCTCCGTGAAGTGCGTGCCCTGGAAGTAACAGCGCCCGTCCTCATCCCAGAAAAGGGAGGGGTCAATGCCCTCATGATCCACGGGCACCGGATCGGACCACTCCCCGCGGATGTCGTCGGTGTGGACGATGAAATTGTAGGTCACCTTTTCGCAGACCGCCGGATTCATATTGGTGGTGATCATGTAGAAGCGGCCGCCATGGAAGCGGATCGTCGGCGCGAAAATGCCGCCGGAGGTGCCTGTGCCGGCCAGCTCGAGCTGGCTCCTTCGCGTGAGCACATAGCCGGTCTGCTCCCAGTTCAGGAGATCCCTGCTGTGCCACAGCGGGACGCCCGGGAAGAATTCAAAACTCGAATTGACCAGATAGTAATCCTCGCCCGCGCGGCAGACACTGGGATCCGGATAGAAACCCGGAATGACGGGGTTCATAAACTTCATCGCTGTTCTCCTTCGTTCAATGCTTCTTCTGCGGGGGCAGGCCTGCTGCAGAGCAGGCCCCCGCACTTAAGCCTGGCTGTTCATCACATAATTCATCAGGTGCGCGACGCCCTCACGCATCTCATCGATGCTGACCCGGCCTTCCTCATAACCCTTCAGCACCTGCCGGATCACGGGCGGGCCGCCGGGCATGACGACGTCGTTTCCGGCATGGACCGCGTCCGCGCCGTCGACCACGATGTCCATATCGCCCCAGTCGGTGACCACGACCCCGTCGTAGCCCCACTCGCCGCGCAGGATCTCCGTGCAGAGCACGTGGTTGCCGCCGGCAAAGGTGCCGTTGAGCTTGTTGAAGGAGGTCATGACCGTCGTCGGGCGGGCCTTCGTGATGACCATCTCAAAGGGCTTCAGGTAGAGCTCGCGGGCGGCCCTCGCGCTGACGACCGAGTCCGCTGCGTCGATCTTCTTCCTCTCACTGCCACGGCGGTAGGTCTCCTGCTCGTTCAGGGCGAAGTGCTTCGGGCAGGTCGTGACGTGGTTATTCTCCATCGCGCCCTTTGTGATCTCCGTCCCCATGATTCCCGCGAGGAAGGGGTCTTCCCCGAAGTACTCGAAGGCCCTGCCCTCGATCGGGTTCCGCACCAGGTTCATGCCAGGCGCAAGCCAGCTGTCGACCCGCAGCTCCTCCGCCTCGCAGCCGCAGGCGGAGCCGAATTCGTAGGCCAGCTCCGGATTGAACGTGCAGGCGACCATCATCCCGGTCGGCCATGCGGTTTTTCCTACGGAGGCCGGGCCGTCCTTGTAGCTCGCCGTCCGGATGCCGTATCTGTCGACCGCGGGGTTGCTGTAGCCGAAGCCGAGGTCCGGGCGCGTCGTCGTGCCGATCGGCGAGCCGTCCTCGTAGTACAGGGTCGGCGGACTGTCCTTCGCGGCGATTCCGCCGAAGGGGAGGCCCGGGCCGTAGCCGTTTAGGAGCACCGCCAGCTCCTCCACCGACATCTGGTTGATGAACGCCTCCATCGAAACCTTGCCGTTCTTTACGTCGTCCAGCACGGATTCCACCGCTTCGCAGCCAAAATCATAACCTCTGTATTCCGGCCACGCGCAGCGAAGATCCGCCGCCGTGAGCTTCAGCTCCGGCACTGCCGCCTCCGCGTTCCCGCAGTCCGCGGCGAGCTCCTTCTCCGGTGCGATGAGTTTTGTCTTATCCCTGTTCTGCGGCAGGATGCCGATGTCCGCCGTGACGGTCCTCGTCACGACGGTCTCCGGAACCTCGATCACCGC
>OMSM01000511.1 GCA_900313745.1 uncultured Lachnospiraceae bacterium | reverse complement strand
GCCTCCGTCATCACCGAGAGCTGGCTCGCCCAGATCTCATTGGGGTCGTGCTCGACCCAGCCGTTCTGCGGGTAAATCTGCCGGAATTCCCGCTGCGTCGTGGTGACAATCTCACCTTTTTCATTGAAAATAATACAGCGGGAGCTGGTAGTTCCCTGGTCCAATGCCATAATATAACCGCTCATACTCATTCCTTTCCGGGATTTTTGCAAATCCTTTCTTTTAGTCACGTAAATGTAAGATAAGTAGATTATAACATAAACTATAGAAACCGACAATCGTCCGAAACGAGGGAAAGAATCTACAATTCCCTGCGTTTTCAGAAGATTTAAGAATTCGTTTCCATTTTCAACATAAAATGTTCTCATTTTTCTGTTATACTTAAGTTGAATCCGGGGGAAGAGACGAATTTCTCCGGTTACCACGCAAAAAGGAGGCAGCCCCATGCAGCAGCAGATGCTTGAACTTTACCGCGATGCTTTTTTCTCCACCCAGGACTGTGTCTTCGAATATGACCTGATCGGCGATACCTTTACCGCCGGCAGAGAGCAGTGGAACTCCATGTTCGGCTATGTCCCGGTCAATTACAACGAGATTGTCAATAAACTGCACCAGATCATTACACCCAACGAGCGCGAGGCATTTCTTCACATCTTCTCCCTGAAGGAAGTCCTGAAGCAGGCGAAGGCCGGCGAGACGAAGATCCGCCGCTCCTTCCCGGTGATGCTCACGGAGCACAGCTATCAGTGGCTCTCCTTTACCCTCCTTCCCCTGGTGGAAGAGGGGCAGGTCACCCTGCTTCTGGGCTGCATCAAGGATGTGAAGCCCCAGGAGAGAGACGACCAGCTGCGGGAGTACCGCTCCACCCATGACGAGCTCACCGGCCTCTTAAACCGCTACGAAGGCGAGGAAGCCGTCACCCGTTTCCTGGCGGGCAAGAACGAGGGCAAATGCGCCTTCATCCTGATCGACATCGATAACTTCCGCACCATCAACGAGACCCTGGGCCACGGCTTCGGCGACTACGTGCTCAAGATGGTGGCCCGCAAACTGGAGGCCTTCTTCGGCGACTCCGGCATCCTGATGCGCTTCGGCGGCGACGAGTTCGTGGTCTTCATTAAGGACTACACCAGCCGCGCCTACCTGGACGAGCGCCTCCAGGCCCTCTCCGACGCCATGAACCAGGAGCTTCTCCACCACGACAACATGCTGAGCGTGGATCTGGCCGAGAGCTTCGGCGTAGCCTGCTATCCGGACCACGGCACCACCTTCCGCCGCCTCTTCGAATGCGCGGATTACGCCCTCTATCAGGCCAAGAAGCGGGGCGACCACAAGTATGTCATTTTCGAGTAAATGAAACCTACAGACCCTTCGGGAAGAGCAGGCACCCCTGCTCTTCCCTCTTTTTGCTTTACAAACATTTTACATACTTTTTCACGCAAGCCCCCCGGAAAATGATATACTGATAAAAGGAAACGTATCCTTTGTTTCCTTTCATCAAAGACCCGATTACGCAAAATTCCTGCCTTCTGGCAGGTTACGAAACTCAGTCCCAAAGAAACGAGGAACCCGCTATGATCTACTGTGTTGACGATGATCCCGCGATTCTGGATCTCATGATCTATACCTTGAAGCTGGGCGGTCTGACCGCTCAGGGCTTTCCCGACGCGCCTGCGCTCTGGGAGGCGATGAAGAATGAGCGTCCGCAGCTGATCGTCCTGGACATCATGCTGCCCGGTGAGGACGGCATCTCTGTCCTCAAAAAGCTGCGCAGTTCCCCGCTGACCGAAACCATCCCCGTGATCATGGCCACCGCCCGCGGCGACGAGTACGACCGGGTCATCGGCCTGGATCTGGGCGCCGACGACTATCTGAGCAAGCCCTTCAGCATGATGGAAATGGTCTCCCGCATCAAGGCGGTGCTTCGCCGCACCTCCCTGCAGGACACCCGCCTGCTCTACCAGCACAAGGACCTGATCATGGATCATTCCCGCCATCAGGTCACATGCAAGGGCAGAGAAGTGATCCTCACCATGAAGGAGTACGAGATCCTCAAGCTCTTCATGGAGAACATCGGCATGGTCCTCTCCCGGGACCAGCTGCTTCTGGCGGTCTGGGGCGCCAACTATACCG
>OMSM01000407.1 GCA_900313745.1 uncultured Lachnospiraceae bacterium | reverse complement strand
GAGCGCGGCCATGCTCGTTCCGATCTTGTTGGCGGCGTCGCCGTTCGACGCCACGCGGTCACATCCTACGATCACCGCCTGCACCTTTCCCTGCCGCATCACGGTCGCCGACATGTTGTCACAGATCAGCGTCACATCCACACCGGCGGACTTAAGCTCGTACGAGGTCAGTCTTGCGCCCTGCAGCAGCGGCCTGGTCTCATCCGAATAGACATGGAAGCCGTAGCCTCTCTCCTGTCCGAGGTAGATCGGAGCAGTAGCCGTACCGTAACGTATCGTGGCCAGCTGCCCTGCATTGCAGTGGGTGAGGATCCCGTCCCCGGGCTTTAGCAGGGAAAGTCCGTTCTCCCCTATCCGCCTCGAGACCTCAATGTCCTCCGCGCGGATGAGCTCAGCCTCAAGGCGCAGGCGCTCCTTCAGGGCAGCAACAGGCTTCTCCGTGTTGTCCTCCGGCACGAAAGCATTAAACACTCCCTCCATGCGCTTAAGCGCCCAGGAGAGATTCACCGCAGTGGGCCTTGAAGAATCCAGATAATCCTTGTTCTCCGAGAACTCCTTCGCCATCGCCTCCCTGTTCATGGCGAAATTCTCCGCAGTATCAGGGAGCGGGGGAACAAAGCGGCTAGTCAGGAGATAAATTCCGAAGCCCGCCGCAACGCCGATGGCGGGCGCTCCTCTTACCTGAAGGAGATAGATCGCGTCCCAGATCTCCTTCCCCGTCTTCAGGTCCAGCATGACCGTCTCGGCGGGAAGTTTTGTCTGGTCGATGATGCGGATCGCCTCCTCACCGCTTTCGTCCCGGACCAGTGCAACTGTATCAATATCCAGAATACTCATTTCCGACCTCGCTGGGGGCAAAACCCGCGAACGCGGCTTTGCCGGATGCGGCGCCCGGTACGCAGCACAGATTGTGCGCACCGCCGGCGCTGTTTGTACCTTTCCTGATTAATCACCGGCAGGCAGGCCTGCCGCTCACCAAATCATTGTAGCACAAATCCGGGGCTCCCCCGGTGCTTCAGTCAAGGTATAATGAGGGCATGAAAACTATTGTTACGGTGCAGGACCTCTCCTGCTATGGAAAATGCGCACTGATGAACGCGGTACCGGTGCTGGACGTCATGGGGCTCTCCGCTTCCGTTCTCCCTACTGCCCTTCTCTCGGCCCACACAGGCTTCCCCAGGGTCCACGCGAGGGACCTCACGGAGGACATGGACCTCATTCTCGACCGGTGGGAAGCGGACGGCATCCGTTTTGACTCCGCGCTCTGCGGTTACCTCGCCTCGCCCGCACAGGCCGCCGCCGTCGAAAGACTCTTCAGGGACTTCACCCGGGGGCTGAAGATTCTCGACCCCGCGATGGGGGACAACGGCCGCCTCTACCGCGGGGTGGACCGCGGAATGGCCGACGCGGTGCGCCGTCTTGCCGGGACTTCGGACGTAATCATCCCCAATCTCACCGAGGCAGCGGAACTCACCGGAACAGCATACTGTGAAGCTCCAGGCCATGACATGATCCGGGAGCTTCTCCGGGCGCTCACGGCCCTCGGTCCGGCCGCGGCAGTGATCACGGGAATTCCCGGGGAAGGCGGCACCATAGGCGCCGCAGGCCTGTTCAAGGGTGCCCCGGAGGACCGCGGGACGTACTGCGAGGCCTTCTCTCCCCGCTATCCTCTCTCCTGGCACGGAACCGGTGACCTCTTCGCAGCCTGCCTTGCCGGCGCGCTGGTACGCGGACAGTCCCCGGAAGAAGCCGTCTCCCTCTCGGTGCGCTTCGTCGCGGAGGCGATCCGCGTCTCCCCTTCGGATCCCTCCCTGGAACGGCACGGAGTACACTTTGAGAAGGTCCTTTCCATGCTGCTTCCCAGGTGACCAATGCACATCCGGCAACGGGGCCGGATACGATATTTTACTTTGAGCCATGCCTGCAGCCCGCAGCAAGGCTCATTGCTGACGCGAACAATAGGAAAACGGGCACAGGGTAATCCCCATGCCCGTTTTTCTTATGCAAAACTGATCCTGATCCGACATTTATCCGGCTTTATCCCCGGAGACAAAGTGTCCCGGCTTCCTTCCGGTTCGGCGGATTACGCCTGAGCTTCCTTTACCTCTTTGATCTTCTTGGTCAGGAGCGGGACGATCTTGTTCAGGTCGCCGACGACGCCGTGATCCGCGACGTCGAAGATCGGAGCAGTCTCATCCTTGTTGATGGCAATGATGATGTCGGACTCCTCCATTCCGGCGAGATGCTGGATCGCACCGGAGATGCCGATCGCGAAGTATACGTGAGGGCGGACGGTCTTGCCGGTCTGTCCTACCTGCAGATCCTTCGGCTTCCAGCCTGCGTCCACGACAGCGCGGGAGCAGCTGACGGTGCCGCCGATTGCCTCGGCAAGCTCGTCGAGGATCGCAAAATTCTCGGGGCTTCCGACACCGCGGCCGCCGGAGACAAGGATCTTTGCGTCCATGATATCCGCAACCTTCTTGGTATCCTTGACAATATCAAGAATCTCGACATAGCAGCTGTTCGGCTCGAAGCCGGGATTAAACTCGATCACCTCGGCCCTGCGTCCGGGAACGCGCTCTGCCTTCTGCATGACGCCGGGACGGACAGTCGCCATCTGGGGGCGGAAGTTGGGGCATGCGATGGTGGCGATGGTATTGCCGCCGAATGCGGGACGGGTCATCAGCAGCTGCTTGTGGAGCTGCTCATTCTCCTTGCCGGGGATGGGGTTGAGCGGGAAATCACCGATATCCAGCTGGGTGCAGTCCGCGGTCAGTCCGGTGTGGACTCTGGCGGAGACGCGGGGGCCGAGGTCACGGCCGATGGCGGTTGCGCCGACCAGCATGACATCCGGCTTGAACTCCTTAATCACCGACGCCAGAGCATGTGCGTAGGGCTCCGTGCGGTAATCCTTAAGCTCGGGATCGTCGATGACGATGACGCGGTCCGCGCCATACTCGCCGAGGGTATCTGCAAGGCCCTTGATATCGCTTCCGACAAGCACTGCAGTAACCTCGGTCTCAAGATCAGCAGCCAGATCCCTGCCCTTTCCGACCAGCTCCAGCGCTATGCCTGACAGCTCGCCGTCTACCTGCTGGGCAAACACATATACGCCCTTGTACTGTTCTTTATTCTCAGTCATAAGTCTTATCTCTCCTCTT
>OMSM01000385.1 GCA_900313745.1 uncultured Lachnospiraceae bacterium | reverse complement strand
GGCGCTGCAGGAATAAACAACACTCACCTTTGTTCTGTCGTCGTCTCCTGCGATCCCAAGCATGAATTCCTGCATATGCTGGCTGAATACCTGCCAGAACTGTGCGTTGTTGGCCGACAGCATTCTTACCAGCTCCCGGTTTTCCTCCAGATAATCGAAGAACAGCTTTGAGGTCGCGGCAACAGAAGCCCTGTAGTCGTTGTCTGCATTCTTCTCAATTACCTGCGTCAGCAGCCCCTGACTGAATTCCTCCGTGATCCTGTCCAGCAGCAGGTATTTGTCCGCGTAATGGCCGTAAAAGGTATTGCGGCTGATGCATGCGGCCTCACAGATATCGCTCACGGTGACCGCCGCGAAATCCTTCTTTCTTAAAAGCTGCATAAACGCCTGCCGTATCGCCCGTTCCGTCTTGATCGTTCTCTTGTCCTGCTGCATTCCTCGTGTCCTTTCCGGTTTGAACACTCCCACCGCCTGCAGAAGCGGGGGATTCCCGCCAGATAGTGATAAATGCGGATAAGCCGGCATTTTCACGCGGCTGTCCTTCATCAATACTGTCCCTTATCTTACATTCCCGCGCAGTGCGGTCGTAGAGTCACGTTATTATACCCTGCGTTCGATATCAGTATACATCCGTTTCGATGCGCAATATCTAATTATTGTTCGTTATCTAACAATTATCCTTTATTGTACTTTATCACCAATTGACTCCGAATATATAGGCGATATATTGTTGATTATGCACAGCAGCGCAACGTTCAACAGCAGCACCTACACAAGTCACGACAAGACGCAGTCAGGAAACATCAAAAGAGCTCCCAGGAAAACGAATTAAGGAGAACAACCGCTATGAATGAGAAAAAACTTCCCGCCGGCGCCAGACAGAAACTTCCCTTCTGGTTCCCGATGGCCTGGTCCACCCGCGCCGTGGCGCTGTCCATGACAATGACCATGGCCGGCTTCATGAGTCTTTATTTCACTGATATCCTCGGTCTCAATCCGGCCATCATCGGCATCCTCCTCATGGTCTCGAGGATCACCGACGCCTTCACTGACCTTATCATCGGCTACATTGTCGACCGTACCAATACAAAACTCGGCAAGGCCCGCCCTTACGAGTTCGCCATCGTCTTCCTGTGGCTGTTCATCTTTGCGATGTACGCGGTGCCCGCCTCTCTCGGCACCACCGCCACCTACATCTGGGTCACCGTCTGCTACTTCCTGCAGAACTCCATCTGCGTCACCATCCTCTACGGCAATGAGCCGGTGTACCTGGTGCGCGCGGTGAAAAATCCCGACAACCGCACCAAGGTCATCTCCGCCGCAGGCATCTACCAGATGATCCTTGTGACCGCCGCCGGCATGATCGTTCCCCAGCTCATCGCCTCCGCGGGCAACGACCGCAGCCGCTGGATCTTCATCGTCTCCTGCATCGCCGTCCCCTGCGCGCTGATCGGCCTCGGCCGCTTCCTCTTCATCCCGGAGCTTAAGGACGCGGAGGAGCCGAAGGAGAAGGCACAGATCATCTCCTTAAAGAGCACCTTTGCCGCCCTTGGCGGCAACAAGTACATCTGGATTTTCGCTGCGATGTACTTCATCTATCACTTCTCCAACGGCTTCTCCGGCGGCATGGCCACCTACTTCACCAAGTGGAACATGGGCGACGTCGGCATCCAGACCTGGCTCAACGCCGCTGCGCTCTTCGCCCTGCCCATTCTCTTCTTCGTGCCGAAGCTCATGGAGAAGTGGGGCACGCGCAAAACTCTTCAGATTGGCCTTGTGATCATGGCCCTTGGCCCGGCCATCCGCTGGATCGGCGGCACCAGCATGGTCACCCTGATCATCGGCTCCCTCTTCTTTGTTGCCGGCGCTGTCCCGATCTCCTTCATGCTGAACATCTACCTGTTTGAGTGCATGGACTACGGCGAGTGGAAGAACGGCACCCGCGTGGAGGGGTCGATGGCCTCCATCACCTCCTTTATGGCCAAGTTCGCCAGCGCGATCTCCGGCGCCATGCAGGGCTGGCTCATTGTCCTGGTCGGTTACGTCGGCACCGCTGCCGCCCAGTCGGACAAGACCTTGAACGGCATCACCATGCTTTACAACCTGGTTCCCATGGTCTGCGTCATTGCCGCCATCATCATTTCCACGAAGTATGACGTAGAGAAGAAGCTTCCCGAGATCCGCGCAGAGCTGGCAAAGCGGCACGGAGAGACCGGGACAGAAGAAGCCGCCGGAGAATAAACCTGCCGCTTTGGATGTTCCACAGCAAATGAAACCGGAAAAACGGCAGCACATCAGTTTTGACAGGAGAATGAATCAGATGGATAAAATCAGAGGCGTAAACCTTGGCAACTGGCTGGTTCTGGAGAAATGGATGGACGAAAACCTCTTCTCCGGCACCGACGCGATGGACGAGACCTACCTCTGCGTTGCGCTTGGCAAAGAGCGCGCAGCGGACAGGCTGAAGGTCCACCGGGACGAGTTCATCACCGTCCGGGATTTTGAGGATATAGCGATGAAGGGCTTTAATGCGGTCCGCATCCCCGTCCCCTTCTTCCTCTTTGAGGACGTCGGTCCCTACATTCACTGCTATGAATACCTGGACAAAGCGTTTGACTGGGCGGAGCAGTTCGGCCTGAAAATCCTTGTCGACCTGCACACCGCGCCGGGCGGCCACAACGGCACGGACAATTCCGGCATCTGCGGGATCTGCACCTGGTCCACAAAGCAGGAAAACGTGGACTACACCGTGAAGGTACTGGAGCAGATCGCCGAGCGCTACGGCAGCCGGAAGGCCATGTGGGGCATCGGCGTGCTGAACGAGCCTATGTGCTCCGACACGGAGGCCGGGCGGATGCTTAACATCCAGAACTTCCTCCAGTTCTACAAACCCGTGGACGAGGAACTCGCGAAAAGCAACACGAATTATCCCCTGGCGTTCCTGAAACAGTTCTACCGTGATGCCTATGCCGCAATCAGGAAGCACATGGGGCCGGAGAAATATGTGGTTTTCTGCGACGCCTTCGAGCTGGAGATCTGGGACGAATTCCTTGCGGAGTTTGAAGGCGTGGTGCTGGATACGCACAACTACCTCATGACCGCGGACATGATGGTTTTCCGGGAGCGCAACATTGAAGTCTACACGAACTACCTGCGGGATCTCGGCGAGAAAGTAAACGCGGCCGCAAAGCGCATCCCTCTCATTGTCGGTGAATGGAATGCCCAGAACCAGGCGGACGGCCTCGCGGACATGACCGACGAGCAGAAGACTCATCTCTACTACACGGTTGCCGAGGAATTCCAGAAGAGCATGAGCGAGACCATGGGCTGGTTCTACTGGTCCTGGAAAGTACACGCAGAGGGCACGGATGCCATTGTGGACGACGCCTGCCGCTGCGTAAGGCACGGATACCTCCAGTTCAGTAAATATTAGTTTATGCCCTGCACTCCCGCGCACCCCCGGCGGCCGGCAGCTTATGGCGCTGTTACTGATG
>OMSM01000075.1 GCA_900313745.1 uncultured Lachnospiraceae bacterium | reverse complement strand
GCTGATCTCGGCGCTCTTCTTTAAGAAGGACGGGATCGCTTCCTTCGCCGGAGCGTTCTCCAACCCCGGTTTCTTCGGTATTCCGCTCATCACCGCGAGCCTCGGCGAGGGGGCGGTGGTGTATGTCGCCTTCTACATCGCCTTCCTTAACCTGCTGCAGTGGTCCTACGGGACGATGCTGCTGACGAGGAAGACGGCGCGGCGCGCGGATTCCGGGACGGCAGGGCTGCCGGGAGCTGCCGCTGCGGCGCTCTCCATGGTGAAGCGGCTTGTCACCGCGCCGTTCATGATCGCGATTATCATCGGCCTTCTTCTCTACGCCTCGGGGATCACGCTTCCCTCGGTCATTACGCAGTCCGTGGGGATCCTAGCGGGCCTCAATACGCCGGTCGCGATGTTTGCCATCGGCGTCTATCTCGCGGGCGTTAAGCCGTCGGTCATGCTGCGCAGGAAGAGCCTTCCCATGATCTCGCTGGTCCGGCTCGTCCTCGTGCCGCTCGCGACCCTTGTGATCCTCTTCCTGCTTCCGTCCTCCTGCCCGAAGGAGCTGCCGCTGGCCATCCTCATCTCCAGCGCCTGCCCGGTGGGCTCCAACATCGCCGTCTACGCGCGGCTCTACGGCGCGGATGACGCCTACGCGACGGAGACCGTGATCTACTCCACGCTGCTCTGCATCGTGACGATCCCGCTCATCGCCATGCTGGCGGGAAGGGTGCTGTAGGCGCCTTAAGCGCCTCAGCGCCTGCGGCAGGCAGCGCAATTCTATCCGAAATACAGTTTCCTGAATAAAGCGGCCGCCGGGGTTCCCCGGCGGCCGCAACTACTTGATCTTCTTATTCCTCCTTCGGGAGAAGCGGGCCCGTCTTTTACCACGGAATCTCGTCGTAGAGGCCGTCGCGCATGCGGAAGCGGTTCTCGTCCGAGTGCATGATGGGCTCCTCCGGCGG
Source organism: uncultured Lachnospiraceae bacterium (assembly GCA_900313745.1). GTDB lineage: Bacteria > Bacillota > Clostridia > Lachnospirales > Lachnospiraceae > CAG-791. The sequence goes on along the minus strand of OMSM01000075.1, from coordinate 2,133 downwards.
GTTCTGGCTCAGTCCGCCCATGATGTACTGTGCGGCGGTGATTCCGCCTTCCTCATGGCCTGCGGCGTAGGTGCGGAAGGTGAAGCCCTCCGGGCGGAGCCGGTTGAAATAGATCTTGTGGGCCATGTTTACCGCGGCTGCGGACATATGCCAGCCGAAATCCTGCGTATCCTTCGTGCGGCGGATACTTACGCCGGGGTCGGTCAGCACGGCAATGCGCTTTAGGCTGCTTTCCTTCATCAGAGGGACGAAGGTCTCCACCAGGGTGCGGAAGTTCATGACATTGTCCTCGATGCAGTCCATGAGGGCGCCGTAATCCCGTCCGGCAGATGTGCTCTTCCCGCTTTCTCCGGGGTCAGCACCCGCCGCACTCCCGACCGGTTCGTCGTCCGCCGTGTTCCTTGTCGGGGAGAAAATGATAACGTCGACCGCCTCCAGGCGGTCTCTTAAGGCGGCAATCTCCTTCTCCGCAAGGGCATAAGGCATAGTTTCCATTCCGTAAACATCATGTCCGGCTTCGCGGAGCTCCGCTTCGGCGGCCTTCGCGCCGGCGCCGTCAGTCCCGTAGATAATCACTGTACTCATCTGCTTATCCTCCGCTCTCATCAGAATGCCCAGATTTCATCGTTCACATCGCGCAGCAACAGGACGTCCTCATAGTTCCGGTCCTCCGTGAACTGCCGGAAGGCGACGATGCTCGTCTCCTCGGGTTCGAAGACGCCCTGCGTGCCTTTTTTGCCGGACATGTAGCTTTTCACCCAGCCGGGATGGTAGAGCCGGAAGGTGAAGCCCTCCTCGCGAAGGACGTTGAAAATCAGCCGGGTCTGCATATTGAGCGCGGTCTTGGACATGGTGTAGGCAAAGGTGTCGGCGCGGTGCTGGGAGGCGATGCAGCCGGCCTCCGAGGAGAAGGTGCAGATGCGCTTCTTCCCCTTTCTAAGGAGCGGAAGGAGCGCCTCGGTCATCCTTAACGGCCCGAAGACATTCACGCGGAAGGTGCTCCGCAGCGCGGCGGCATCATCACTTCCGTGAGGTGCGATGCCGGCCACATTGACGAGAATGTCGACCTTCTCCTCCCTCGCGGAGATGAATGCAGCGGCACTGTTTACGGATTCCCCGCTGCTGACGTCGAGCGGGACCAGGACAAGATCTTCCGGGAACTCTCCCGCGAGAGCCCCAAGATCAGGCCAGTCCGGCATGAACTGCCCGGCGTATACGCGCCACCCCGCCTCGAGGAAATTGCGGGTCAGCGCAAGTCCGCAGCCGCGGTCGGCGCCGGTAATGACCGCGATCTCTTTCGTTTTTTCTGTACTCATAATACTATCCCTCATTTGCCCGGACCCTGGCCCGGGGTGCACCCCGTTTCCCGGGGCATAAAAGCTTCCCCGAAGGGAGGCTTTGACTTACGCATCGAAAATCCCGCCCTCCAGGGCACTTCTCGCGGCGAGGATGTATTTGCTGGTGTCCAGCGGATCCACGCCCCGGCGCGGCTGCACAGCGCCTTTCTCCGGAGGGCACTCCCGGTAGCCGCAAAGTTTTGCCGCCATGCTCCCCCTGCCGCCCGTGAGTGCCGCGAGCCGCTCGCTGTAGTCCAGGCACTCCGCAGCGGGAACAGTGGCCGTGAGGATGGTCCGGTCGTCATCGTCGCTGCTGTCCTTCACCTCTCCGCGCATCAGCACGATGTCGCCCATGACCTTGCCGACCGAGTCTGCGGGGAGGAGAAAGCGGATCTCCAGCAGGGGCTCCAGCAGCGTACTTCCGCCGTTCCTTAAGCCGTCCTGAATGCCCCAGGGCGTTGCGACGATGAAGTCCAGCGGGTGCGTGTGGATGTGATGGTAGTTCCCCTCCTCCAGCGTGATCTCCAGATCGGTGACCTCCCAGCCAAGCCTTCCCTGGGCGAGGGCGGTCGGGAGCGCCTGTTCCACCTGATGCTGGTAGCGCTCGGGGATATCGCGAAAACTGACCCTGGAGCGGTAGGTGATGCCGCTTCCGCGCGGCCCGGGCTTAAGCCGGAAATGAAGAATGGCCCAGCAGGGCTTGGGCATGGTATAGACGGCGGAGCCGATGGCTTCCGAGGCGATGGTCTCCTTGTAGATCACGCTGGGCTTCCCGAAGGAAACCTCCAGGCCGAAG
>OMSM01000064.1 GCA_900313745.1 uncultured Lachnospiraceae bacterium | reverse complement strand
CCGCTCGTTTCGAGCGGATCGGGCGTGCTGGAATAGCGCAGTCGGTAGCGCAACTGATTCGTAATCAGTAGGTCGAGGGTTCGAGTCCCTTTTCCAGCTGAATAAGGTATTGGGGGACCCAGCAGGAGCATAGTCTTCTGCTGGGTTTGTACTATACCGGGCTTAAGGACGTGTTTTTGCACCGCAAAGGAGAATCATATGGCTCAGCTATGGGGAGGACGCTTCACCAAGGCGACGGACGCGGAGGTTTTCGCGTTCAATGCCTCGATCGGCTTTGACCGCCGGCTCTGGCGCGAGGATATCGAGGGGAGCCTTGCGCACGCTGCAATGCTCGGGAAACAGGGCATTCTTTCCGGGGACGATGTCGCCGCCATAACCGCCGGTCTTGACGGGATAAGGGACGACATCGAATCGGGAAAACTTGCCATTGACGAAAGTGCGGAGGACATCCACAGCTTTGTCGAGGCGGAACTCACCGCGAGAATAGGCGATGCGGGGAAGCGGCTTCACACCGGGAGAAGCCGGAACGACCAGGTGGCGCTCGACATGCGCCTCTATATCCGGAAGAGGATAGACGAGACGGATGAAGCGCTCCTCGGACTCCTGAAGACTCTGTACCGTCTCATGGAGGATAACACGGACACCTTCATGCCGGGCTTCACCCATCTGCAGAAGGCGCAGCCGGTCACGCTTGCCCATCACCTGGACAGCTACTTCGAGATGTTCCGGAGGGACAGGGGGAGACTTGCGGACTGCAGGGCGAGGATGAACGAGTGCCCTCTCGGTGCCGGCGCCCTCGCAGGAACCACCTATCCTCTGGACCGCAGCTGTACCGCTTCCCTCATGGGTTTTGACCGTCCGACCAGAAGCAGCATGGATTCCGTCTCCGACAGGGATTATGTGATCGAACTGCTCTCGGCGCTGTCGCTCATCATGATGCATCTTTCCCGCTTCTCCGAGGAGATCATCCTGTGGAACAGCAACGAATACCGCTTTGTGGAGATCGACGACGCCTATTCCACCGGAAGCAGCATCATGCCCCAGAAGAAGAATCCCGACATCGCCGAGCTGGTGCGCGGGAAGACCGGAAGAGTCTACGGCGCACTGATGAGCATGCTGACTACGATGAAGGGCATACCGCTGGCCTACGACAAGGACCTCCAGGAGGACAAGGAGGTCACCTTTGACGCCGTTGACACCGCGCTTTCCTGCATCCGGCTCTTCGGCGGAATGCTCTCCGCAATGCGCTTCAACCGTGAGATCATGGAGAAGAGCGCACTCGGAGGATTCATTAACGCCACGGACGCCGCAGATTACCTCGTCGGCAGAGGAATGCCGTTCAGGGATGCCCACCGGGTGGTCGGCGAACTGGTGCTTTACTGCATTGAGCGCGGAAAGCGCATAGACGAGCTGACCACGGAGGAATTCAAAGAGGTATGTGCCTTATTTGATGAGGATATCCATGAGGCAGTTTCGTTAAGGAGCTGCGTGGAGCGCCGCAATACAGCCGGCGCGCCCGGAAGCGCGGCAATGAGAGAGACGCTCCTTGAGGCAGGGAAGTACCTGGAGGAACAAGGTTAACCGCAGTTTGTGCTTAACATATTATGAGGAGTGAAATTATGAGTGAGAAATTACGCGTCGCCGTACTCGGCGGCACAGGCATGGTAGGGCAGCGCTTCATCTCCCTTCTTTCCGACCACCCCTGGTTCACCGTTGCCGGAATCGCAGCGAGCCCCCGCTCGGCGGGAATGACCTACGAGGAGGCCATAAACGGCCGCTGGAAGCTTGGCGATATCCCTGTTCCCGAGGCGGTCCGCGGCATCACGGTGGAGAGCGTAGAGAATATTGACAAGGTTGTCTCCGATGTGGATTTCGTCTTCAGCGCACTTGCGATGTCCAAGGAGGAGATCAAGGCGATAGAGGAGCAGTACGCGCGCACCGAGACCCCCGTCGTCTCCAACAACAGCGCACACCGCTGGACGAAAGACGTCCCGATGATCGTTCCGGAAATCAATCCGGAGCACGCGGAGATCATACCCGCACAGAGGCGCCGCCTCGGCACGGAGCGCGGCTTCATCGCCGTTAAGCCCAACTGCTCGATCCAGAGCTATGCACCTGCCCTTGCGGCGTGGAAGGAGTTTGTCCCCACGAAGGTGCTGGCGAGCACCTACCAGGCCATATCCGGCGCGGGAAAGAACTTCGGCGACTGGCCGGAGATGGTGGGCAATATCATTCCCTTCATCAGCGGCGAGGAGGAGAAGAGCGAGAAGGAGCCTCTGCGCATCTTCGGGCATATCGAGAACGACGAGATTGTTCCCGCGGCTTCCCCGCTGATCACCAGCCAGTGCATCCGCGTCCCCGTGCTCTACGGGCACACGGCGTCGGTGTTCGTCAGCTTTGAGAAGAAGCCGGAGAAGGAGGCACTCATCGAGAAGCTGAACAGTTTTGCAGGCCTTCCGCAGCAGCTTGGGCTTCCCAGCGCTCCCGCACAGTTCATCCGCTACATGGAGGAGGAGAACCGTCCCCAGGTGGCCCTTGACGTGGACTATGAGCGCGGAATGGGCATCTCGGTCGGCAGGCTGAGAGAGGACACCATCTTCGACTACAAGTTCGTCGGACTCTCCCACAACACCATCCGCGGTGCCGCGGGCGGCGCGGTGGAGTGCGCAGAGCTTCTGGTAAAACAGGGATATATCACAAAGAAGTAATACATGGCTAAAAGGGTATTCATTGCCGAGAAACCTAGTGTGGCAAGGCAGTTCGCGGATGCTCTGGGCGAGCGCTTCACCTCCCGCGACGGCTGCATGGTGTCGTCCGAATCCATCGTGACCTGGTGCGTAGGGCACCTGGTCACGATGTGCTATCCTGACGCATACGACGCAAAGTACAAAAAGTGGTCCCTCGCGACAATTCCCTTCGTGCCGGATGCGTGGCGCTATCAGGTGATTGACAGCGTGAAAAAGCAGTTCAGCATCGTGAAAGGGATCCTTACGGACCCGGAGGTCGACACGATTTACATCTGCACCGACTCCGGGCGCGAGGGTGAGTATATCTACAGGCTCGTCGCCCAGGAAGCCGGGGTGAAGGACAAGCGCCAGCTCCGGGTCTGGATCGATTCCCAGACGAAGGAGGAAATACTGCGGGGCATCCGGGAAGCGAAGGATGACCGGGAGTATGATCCCCTGGGAGCCGCAGCCTATCTCCGGGCGAAGGAGGACTATCTCATGGGGATTAATTTCTCCCGCGCGCTAACCCTGCGCTACGGGAAGAACATCTCCTCCTTCCTCGGCACCGACCGCTGCGTGATCGCCGTTGGCCGCGTCATGACCTGTGTTCTGGGCATGGTGGTCTCCCGCGAGAGGGAGATCCGCTCCTTTGTCAAAACGCCGTTCTTCCGCGTCATCGCCGATTTCCGGAGGCAGGGACAGGATCCTGAGGATGCCCGTTCCTTCTCCGCGGAGTGGCATGTGAGCGAGCATTCCGCGTGGTTTAATTCGCCCGCTCTTTATAAGGAGAACGGCTTCAGGAAAAGAGAGGACGCGGAGAAGCTCATCGCTTCCTTTGGCCCGAACGCGCCGGCGGCGGTGGAGTCCATAAACCGCAGAAGCGAGAAAAAGTACGCACCTCTGCTCTATAACCTTGCGGAACTGCAGAACGACTGTTCGAGGATATTCCATATCAGCCCGGACCAGACCCTGCAGGCAGCGCAGGATCTCTACGAGAAGAAGCTTACCACCTATCCGAGGACGGATGCCCGCGTGCTTTCTTCCGCGGTGGCGAAGGAGATCACCGTCAACCTGAACGGCCTGTTCGGCCTGCCTATGTACAAGGAGGCGGTGAGGGAGATCGCGTCCCTCGGAACGGCGAAGGCCATAGGAAAGAGCAGGTACACCGACGACTCGGCGATTACGGATCACTACGCGATCATCCCCACCGGGCAGGGCCTCGGCGCCTTAAGCTCACTGCCCGAGACCACGGCGAAGGTGTATGAGCTGATCGTCCGACGCTTCCTGTCCGTCTTTTATCCCCCTGCGGTATTTGATAAAATAGCCCTGCAGATCCGGGTTCAGGCAGGAGAGCACGAGGAGCTCTTCTCCGCGAATTTCCGCTCGCTGAAGGAGGAGGGTTATCTTAAGGTGGCAAAGCCTTCCTTCCTTAAGGAGAAAGAAGAACGCGAAAGCGAATCCGAGGCTGATCTCTCTTTATTTGACGGGATGCGCAAAGGCACGCGGCTGGATTTCAGCAATCCCTCAATTAAGGAGGGAGAGACTCAGCCCCCGAAACGCTACGGCTCCGGAAGCATGATCCTCGCGATGGAAAACGCCGGCTCTCTCATTGAAGACGAGGAGCTGAGGGAGCAGATAAGGGGCAGCGGAATAGGAACCAGCGCCACAAGGGCGGAGATTCTGAAAAAACTATTCACCAACCGCTATCTGGACTTAAACCGGAAGACTCAGATCATTACCCCGACCATACTCGGAGAACTGATCTTCGATACCGTTTCCTGCTCCCTCAGGCCGCTTCTTGACCCGAAGCTCACGGCGAGCTGGGAGATGGGGCTTACAAGGGTGGCGGAGGGCACGGTGAGTGAAGCTGAATATATGGCCAAGCTCTCCGATTTTGTGACCCGGCGCACGGATCAGGTCAAAAACACGGACTTCACCCCGGCACTGAACAGCGCGTATGTGGTGACTGCCGGATATTACAAGGACAGGCCGTTCTCCATGAAGGGAGGGGCGCCGGGATCAAAGAGCGGGAAAGGATCCTCCGGAAGACGGAGAAGTACGGGAAAGAAGGCCTCCGATGCCAAGAGCTGAACTGGATGCAATAAAGCTCCTTTGGGAAATCGTCAACCAGAAGACAGGTGATCTCGGCAGGGTTCCCTACAGCCCGCAGAAGCCCGCTTTTGATTTCGGGATGCCGGAGGAGGATCCGCTTCCCCGGAGCACTCCCGAAGAAGAAGGGGTAGATTCCGGCCATCTTGCATCGCTCGTCCGTTGTTTTACGGAGACGTCGAGCCTGCACATGCATCAGCTTCTCGTCGTCCGGCACGGCCATGTGATCCTGGAAACCGGATTTGATCCTTACCCCGCGGGGCTCTGGCACGCCTCCTATTCCATGTGCAAGAGCTTCACGGGAATGGCAGTCGGCCTCCTTGTCGGGGAAGGAAAACTCTCCCTGGAGGACCGCGTACTGGACAAGCTCTCCCCGTCCGCGGGCTTTCTCAGCTCTCTGCGCTACAGGGAGCTCACCGTAAGGCACCTTCTTACCATGTCGAGCGGTTCAGGCTTCGGCGAGTCCGGGGCTGTCTCCGGAGACGACTGGGTGGAGCGCTTTTTCTCCTCCCCGCTGAAGTTTGATCCGGGGACGCGCTTTGACTACAACAGCATGAATTCCTACATCCTGTCGGCACTGGTCACAAAGTGCACGGGGATGAGCCTGTTCGACTACCTTAAGGAGCGCATATTCACTCCGATGGGAATCCGGCGCATCTACTGGGAGCACACGCCCGCAGGGATCAGCAAGGGCGGCTGGGGCATGTATATCCGTCCCGAGGACGCCGCGAAGCTTGGCATTCTTTACCTGAACGGCGGAAGGTACAGGGACCGGCAGCTGATTCCGGAGGACTGGGTAAAGGAATCCCTGGTCCCAAGGATAGAGACAGGGGAGGCGAATAATCCCTGGTACGGCTACCATGTCTGGTGCGCGCTGCGCCCGGGCAGCTTCCTCTACAACGGAATGCTCGGACAGAATGTCCACTGCTTCCCGGATATGGACATGGTCGTTGTCACCAACGCCGGAAACCCGGAGATCTTCCAGAACGGGAAGATGAATGCGGTCATCCGGACCTATTTCGGTGAGCAGTATATGCCGGAGGAGGGCCCGCTTCCCCCGAACCCCGCCTCGCTCCACCGACTGATGAGGGCGGTAAGGGCAGCAGAGGGAAAAGAAATGATCTTCCCTCCGATCACCCGGGGAGGATGGAAGAGCGCGCGAAGCGTGGAGAGAATGAACAGCGTCCGGACGGAGGCCGCAAAGGAGCGCTTCCTTAAGTCTCTGGACGGCTCTACCTACCGCTGCAGCCAGGGACAGGCCGGCCTGCTTCCGCTAATGATGCAGGTAGTGCACAACAACTACACCCGGGGCATCCGGTCCGTCGGATTTGCCCGGAAGGGCCGGGAGTTTTTGCTGACTGTCCGCGAGGGCGAGGCCATGCATGTTCTTCCGGTAGGCTTCACAAGAGGCCGCCATGTCCCGATATTCATGAACGGCGAGGAATACCTTGCGGGCGTGAAGGGCAGGTTCGGTTTTAATGAGGAAGGCATCCCGGTTCTGACCCTTGTGATTTCCTTCATCGAGGATGCAGCGGAGCGCAGGCTGCGTATTGTCTTCCCCGACCGGGAACACATAAGGCTTGAATGGAGCGAAACACCCGGAGACGTACTTATCTCCGGACTCTTTAACAACATGAATCCGGTTTCCGGCAGCACTTCACCGGTAATCCACGCCGTCCTGGGCAGAATCGACCCGGAGCTCATCGTCCGGGGAATGTCGATGACAATCAGCCCCGTGGTCACGGCAGACCTGGTTCATGAGACACAGGCCTCCTGCAGGGATACCGGATAAGGCACAGGAGATGAACGGAGGAAACAAATGAACGCACAGGTAAAGCGCATCGCGGATGCCATCCGCGGCATAACAGATTTTGTTCCGAGGGTCGGGCTTATTCTCGGCTCCGGTCTCGGGGATTACGCGGAACAGATAGACGTCGTCTCCGAGGTCCCCTACAGCAGGCTTGCGGACGAAGGTTTTCCCGTCTCGACCGCGCCCGGACACGTCGGCAGATATATTTTCGGATATGTCGGCAAAACTCCTGTGGTCTGCATGCAGGGCAGAGTCCACCTTTATGAGGGCTACAGAGCGGATATCGTCGTACTGCCGATCCGTGTGATGCACGAATTGGGTGCGGAGATTCTCTTTATCACCAACGCGAGCGGAGGCATCAACTCCGGATACACTCCGGGGTGCCTTGCGATGATCACGGACCAGATCAGTTCCTTCGTACCCAATCCCCTAATCGGCCCGAACGACGAGGACGAGGGCGTGCGCTTCCCGGATATGTCCAGGATTTACGACGAAGGGCTTGTCCGGATCCTGAGGGAAGCTGCGGAGAAAACCGGAATCGCACTTCAGAACGGCGTCTACTGCCAGCTCACCGGCCCTTCCTTTGAGACTCCCTCGGAGATCCGCATGCTGAAGCTTCTCGGTGCGGACATGGTCGGAATGAGCTCCGCCATCGAGGCAATCACCGCGAGGCACATGGGAATGCGCGTATGCGGCGTATCCCTTATCAGCAATCTCGCAGCCGGGATATCGGAGAGGCCGCTGTCCTCCGAGGAGGTCAACGAGGAGGGCAGGCTTGCTGCGCCGAGGTTCTCCGCGCTTGTGACCGAAGCGATTAAGAACATGTGAAGTCTCAGCGAGGTATGCATATTATGAATACACGTCTCTACAATGCCAGAATCCTCAGCATGCTGGAGGAGAAGTCCCCTGTGATCGCAAACGGCGAGGTCTGGGTCGAAGGGAGCCGCATCACGATGGCCGGGGAACCCGGGAATGCGGAAAAGCCGCTGTTTGACAGGGAGATCGACTGCGGCGGCGGCCTGCTCATGCCGGGCTTCAAGGACGCCCACACCCATTCCGCGATGACCTTCCTGCGCTCCCACGCCGATGACCTGCCGCTTCATGAGTGGCTGAACATCCAGGTTTTCCCCTATGAGGCAAAACTTACCTCTGAGGACATCTATGAGCTGACCCGGCTCGCCGTTCTGGAATATGTCTCCGGCGGCATCACCGCGGCAATGGAGATGTACCTGACCCCCGAAAGCATAGCATCAGCCTGCCAGGATACCGGAATGCGGCTGGTGCAGGTGGGCGGCGTGAACAATTTCAGCCAGTCGGCCGAGGACGTGGAGAGATGGTATAACGAGCTCAACGGGGTCTCGGAGCTCACCTCCTTCCGGCTCGGCTTCCACGCGCAGTATACATGCTCGCCGGAACTTCTGGAGAAGATCGCCGGGCTTTCCCGCAAATACCAGGCTCCGGTGTACACCCACATTGCGGAGACGAAATCCGAGACGGAGGAGTGCAGGAAGAACACGGGAATGTCACCCGTCGCCTATCTCGCCTCCATGGGCATTTTTGATTACGGCGGTGCGGGGTACCACCTCATCTGGACGGATGAAAGCGACCGGAGGATCATGAAGGAGAAGGGGATCGCCGTCGTGACGAATCCCGGGTCCAACACGAAGCTCGCTTCCGGAATCGCCCCGGTTGCCGACTATCTGAGGGACGGCATCACCGTTGCGATCGGCACGGACGGACCGGCGAGCAACAACTGCCTTGACATGTTCCGCGAGATGTTTCTTACGACAGGGCT
>OMSM01000428.1 GCA_900313745.1 uncultured Lachnospiraceae bacterium | reverse complement strand
AGTGAATGTCCGGACTCATGAAGAGGCGAACCGCTGAGGATCCGCAGGATCCGGATGCTGCCGGAAAAGGAGAAACAGATATCCATGATATTCGACACGCACGCGCATTACGATGATCATGCCTTTGACGAGGACAGGGAAGAGCTCATCGCGTCACTTGCGGACGCCGGGATCGGGACGGTGGTGAACGTCGCGGCGGACAGGGAGAGCGTACGGACGACGCTTGGCCTCTCGGAGAAGTATCCCTTCATCTGGTGCGCTTTAGGTTTTCACCCGTCCTCCACCGGGGATATGACGGAAGACGACATCCGGATGCTCCGGGAAGCACTGGCTTCTCCCAGAGCCGCGGCAGTAGGGGAGATCGGTCTCGACTACCACTGGGACGAGCCGGACAGGGAGGTGCAGCGGCACTGGTTCGCAAGGCAGCTCGCGCTCGCCGCGGAGACGGACATGCCTGTGGTCATTCATTCCCGGGATGCTGCGGAGGACACGATGAGCATGTTAAAGGAGCACCGGAGACCCTCCGCGGACAGGCCTGCCGGGGTGATTCACTGCTACTCCTACAGTGCGGAACAGGCTTTACAGTACGTGAAAATGGGATATTATATCGGCATCGGAGGTGTCCTGACCTTCAGGAACGCGAGAAAACTGAAGGAAACCGCGGAGAGATTAAGCTTAAAGGATATCGTCCTTGAGACGGACTGCCCGTATATGGCGCCGACGCCTCACCGCGGGGAGAGAAATTCCTCCCTGTACCTGCCCCTCGTCGTTCGTGCTCTCTCGGAGATCAAGGGAGTGCCGGAGGAGGAAGTGATCCGGGTGACGGAGGAGAACGCGCGCCGGCTCTACGGCATTCAGGACTGAGGACAGCCGGGAGAAACCGGAAAAGAGATTTAGGCAGCAGTTTTCAGGCAAAGGAGTGCAATGACACAGTCGCTTGAGGCGCGCACGCGCCGCATTCTGGAACAGTACGGAATACATGCCCGCAAGAAGTTCGGGCAGAACTTCTTAATCAGCCAGAGCGTTGTGGACGGGATTATCGGTGCCGCAGGGATCACGAAGGAGGACACTGTCCTTGAGATCGGTCCGGGTATCGGCACCATGACCAGATCTCTGGCGGAGGCTGCGGGAAATGTCGCCGCAGTGGAGATCGACGGGACGCTGAAACCCGTCCTGGACGAGGTGGAGGAGGAGTTCGGCAACGTGACAATTCTCTACCAGGACATCCTCAGAACGGACCTTCCCGGGCTCTGTGCCCGCTTCGGGGGAGGAAGGCCGCTGAAGGTTGTCGCCAATCTCCCCTACTATGTGACTACGCCCATTCTCATGCAGCTTCTGGAGAACAGGGGGCTTTTCGAGAGCATCACGGTTATGGTCCAGAAGGAGGTGGCGGAGCGCATCTGCGCGGAGCCTGGCTCGAGGGAGTACGGTGCGATCACGCTGGCTGTGGCGTACTACTCCGACCCGGAAATCGCTCTTGACGTGCCTCCCTCCTCCTTTATTCCGCGCCCGAACGTGGACAGCAGCGTCCTGGTTCTTAAGGCCCACGGGGAGCCGCCGGTCAGGACGGACGAGAAGCTGATGTTCGCCGTGATCCGCGCCTCCTTCAACCAGAGAAGGAAGACACTTGTAAACGGGATAGTTCACGGGCTTGTCGTTGACGGAAAGCCGGCAGGCATCTCGAGGGAGCAGGCTCAGGAAGTCCTCGGAAGGTGCGGCTTTGCCCCGACGGTCAGAGGAGAGACCCTCTCCCTTGCGGATTTCGCCGCCATTGCCGGCGCACTCAGGGAGATAGTATGAAAAATCGCGCTGAAGCGCCGGTTTTTCATACGGCTGTTTGTGCCTGGCCCAAAACAGCCTTTATCGCAGCCGGGAAACTGCATTCGCAGTTTCCCGGCGCGTGCCTCGCACAAAGAGCCCGGCATGGAGAGTAATGTAATATTTTTGTAATATTCCTTTCGAAACAGGACGGGGAAGCTCCCGAAAACCGCGAAAATCCGCGGTTTTCGGGAGCTTATCTTTTTTGACAGGCATAATGCCTTATGATAAACTAATCACTATATATTGGGATAATTCTCGGCTTGAATACCAGAGATAGGGCTGTAAAGTTGTATCACCGGAGGTGACGGCTTTGGACAAATATGAGTATCGTGTATGCCTGGACGACATCCGTTCTTTCATCGGGCAGCGCCAGTTCGGGGAGGCTGCGGCGATCGCGGACACCATCGACTGGCGGAATGTAAGGAGCGTGAATACGCTCTGCCTGATCAGTGATCTGTATAAGGCGAACGGACGCTACGGGGACAGCTGCGATGTGATGGCACTGGCCTACGGACGCGATCCGGGGAACCCGGCGATTATCTACGCCATGTGCGAACTGGAGCTGAAGCGGAACGACTATATCCGCGCACTCCAGTTTTATAGCGAGTTTACGAGAATTGCGCCGCATGATCCGGCCAGGTTCAAGCTGCAGTATCAGCTGTACAAGGCGCAGAACGTCTCCGTCGGTGAGAGAATTCATGTGCTCGAGGAGTACAACCGCAGGGAGAGAAGTCCCAGGTGGATCTTCGAGCTGGCACAGCTGTACGCCGAGGGCCGCAATTTCGTCAGGTGCGCCGAGCTCTGCGACGGCCTCATCGCCGAGGGCGGCAGCTATGAACTGCGCGCGATGGAACTGAAGAGGAAATACACGCCTCTTACCGCCCAGCAGATGATCCGGTATCAGCAGCTTATTAACCCGGAGAGCGAGAGGATTGCGGAGCTTAGAAGGGCGAATGCCGCGGGTGTGGGACAGAATACCGCCGCGAGCGACAGCTCCAGCTGGACGGTTCCTTATCCGGATATTCCGGGAGGGGGACAGGGAAACACCGAAGAGGAATACCCGGCGGAGAACAACGGCGCGGAGACACAGGAGACCGTCGAAGGAGAGGAGTATTCCGCAGCCCGGACAGCGGTGAGAATGCCGGAAGACACCTCCGGCGTCGAGGATATTCATGTCCGCACGGCGGATGAGAGCCTGGTCAACACAGTGAACCTCCAGGCCGCGGTGGCGGAGGGCTTGAAGGAAGTCCTTGGCAGCGAGCCGGACGAGGAGGAAGCTTCCAGGATCAGGGAGCAGAATGCGGAAGCCGTGCGCGATGAATTCCGCAGAGGCTTCGACGTGCCGGTGGCCACGCGCTACGGGGAGGACAATTTCTCCGAGGAGGATTACGACCGGGCGAGGGAGTATGTGCGCGAGAGGCGCGGAGCCGCGCAGCGCCCCGATGAGGGATATGGTGCGGACGCCGCATATTCCGGCGGCGGTGCGGAGGAAATATATCCTGTGGAGCCGGTTCCGCAGGATCCCGGCGCATCCAGGTTTACCCCGGAGTACGAGCGCTTCATCACCCAGGAGGCAAACGGCCAGATCACAATGCGCACCGCCCCCGACGGGAACTGGCAGAACTCTGCTGATGTTCCCGCTTCCGGCGGATTCGCCGGCCTTAACGCTTCATGGGAGGCGACAATGGCTGCCATGGGCAGCAAGGTCGCGGAGGAGAACCGCAGGCGCCTTGTCGAGCGCACCGGCCCCATTCTCACGCAGTTTGAGGAAGAGACCAGGAATGATCCTTTCGAGGCGATCGAGAGAGAGAATGCCGAGGCGGCGAGGCAGGCCAGGGTCAGGAATGCGATGCCGGGAGGCGGTGAGCTGTCTGACGGCATGACGGAGAACGAAAAGAAGCGGATTGAGCAGGTACGCGGCGGTGTGCGGAGTGCTGTGGTCTGGGATGCGGACATCGGAGAAGCCGCGACGCGCACCTGGGGCGGCGAGGAGGTCGAGGAGGCTCTCCGGCAGCCGGACGGAAACATGGAGCTCGGATATGTCTCCATCGATCAGGAGCCCGGCCGGGAGATCACTCAGAGCGCGGTAGACGCCTCCGAGCTGGAGACCGGCGATATGCCCGCGCTTCCGGAGGAAGAGGAGCAGCCTTACAATGCGCCTCAGCCGGAGGAGCCTGTTTACGCGCCTCAGCCGGAGCCTTCCCAGGAACCGGGAAGTGACCGGTACGGCAGCCGGGAGGCGTCGGATTCCGATGGACGTGAGGGCATCCGGTACGCCGAGCAGGCGCCGTACAGAAGATATAATCCCAGGTATTCCTTCGATGCCGAGGACTACTCGGATGAGGATTACCTCAGGGACAAGACAGTAGATCTGCCGTATCTCATTGAGATGCCGGCGGAGAAGGAGAAAACTCCCCGGCCGCAGATGGCTGCCTACAACGACGACTTTATTCCTGAGGGAACCGCGGCGGACGAAAGCGCCGTCCGGGAGACAGAGCCGGAGGACACTCCCGCGGTGGTCTCGGAGGATACCGCAATAAGCGGAATGAAGCTTACGGCGACCCAGGAGATCGAGATGCTGCTTCAGAAGGAGTATGAGGAGCAGCAGCGGGGAAGGACGGAGGATCCTGTAAGCGTGCGTGAGAGCGCGATTCCCGAGGAGCCTGATTTCAGCGGGAGAGCCGCGGACCT
>OMSM01000063.1 GCA_900313745.1 uncultured Lachnospiraceae bacterium | reverse complement strand
GTGGAGAGCTACAAGAAGAACATGTTCGCACTGCTTGGGAAGCCGGGGTATGAGGCGCAGAGGGAGGCGCTGCAGAAGAGGCTGTAAGAACGCAGAATCAGCTGCAGCAATTTAGTCGAAATCCTTCGGGCTGTCGACATGCACAAACGTCTCGGGCACGCTTTCGCTCTTTGTTCGCTGGCAGCGGCACATAAGGCGCCGGAATACGGCGCCTAAGTGCCGGCCGCTCCAAAAGGCACCGAGCCTGTTTGTGCATGCTGCCAGCCCTTTTGCTTCGAGAAAGGCTGGCAGCGGATTATACGATATGACAATAGGAAAAACGCCCGGAAGACTGTTTTCCGGGCGTTTTTATGCGGAGTTGGGAGAGGGTTCGCAAGCCCGGGCACCGGCGGGGCCTGGTGAGGCGCCGGCACTTGGCGGCTGTTCTTTGGCCGCCTATGTGCTGCTGCGCCGGAGCCCGGAGCGAAAGCGTCCCCGCCGGTGCCGGGCGGATGAATCCTTAATCTATTATGCGTTCGCGATCATCTCCACGAACTCGTCGAGCCGCGCCTCGTCCTTTTCGGAAATCGCGCTGCGGATAGTGAAGGTGGGTTCAAGAACGCTGACATTCTTGAGGGCCGATACCTTTTCGCGCATGAGCTTTCCGGCCGCGGGAGCCCAGGTTCCGTTCTCCGCCAGGGCGAAGATACGGTTCTGGACCAGGAGAGCGGCCATATCGTTTAAGAAGGTCTCCATCTTCGGATAGATGCCCATATTGTAGGTAGGGCAGAAGAGGACGACCTTCGCGCAGCGCCAGACCTCGCTGATGAGGAAGGAGGTATCTGTCTCGGAGGCATCGTACACCGCGACGTTCTTCCCGGAGACCGCCCTGAGCTTTGCCGCGGCGGCGAGAGCCGCGCTCTCGGTGTGGCCGTAGAGGCTGCAGTAGACGACGAGGATGTCGTCGGTCTCGGGAGTATAAGCGGACCAGGTCTGATATTTCCCGATAAACCAGCCGAGGTTCTCCCGCCACACGGGGCCGTGAAGAGGGCAGATCGCGGAGATCTCCAGCGAAGCGGCCTTCTTCAGGAGATTCTGCACCTGAGCGCCGAATTTGCCGACGATGTTGGCGTAGTAGCGGCGGGCGTCGTCGAGGTACTCCTTCTCAAAATCATGCTCGTCCGCAAAGATGCTTCCGTCGACAACGCCGAAGGAGCCGAAGCCGTCCGCCGAGAAGAGGACCTTGTCCAGGTCATCGTAGGTCACCATGACCTCGGGCCAGTGCACCATGGGCGCCGAGACGAAGTGCAGCGTGTGGCTGCCGAGCTCAAGAGTGTCGCCCTCCTTGATCTCCACCGTATTCGGGATTGCCATCCCGGGGAAAAACTGGCGGATCATCATGTGCGCCTGCTTGGAGGCCACGACCGTGACTTCCGGGAAGATGGACAGCACCGTGCCGATCATTGCGGCGTGATCGGGCTCCACGTGCTGGACGACAAGATAATCCAGGGGCCTGCCGGAGAGCGCCGCGCGGAGGTTCTCCAGGAACTGGTCCGCCACGGAGCGGTCAGCGGTGTCCATCAGGACAGTTTTGTCATCCAGAATCACATAATTGTTGTAGGATACGCCGTGCGGAAGAGGGAAGATATTCTCAAAACGGGAAAGACGGCGGTCGCTCTCGGAGAGGGCGAGGATATCCTTTGTCACATGCTGAAGCTTGTACATAATCTGTTCCTCCATGACAGCGCTTCCGGCGCTGTTTTTGCTGAGAAATAATTATATCATAATCGGAAATTGGTTATGTTATAATAACTAAGATTATGTTCATCTGCGAGAAAAGCCTGATCCGTCAGGAATTTCGGGACGGTCAGAGCAGTGAAACGAGGTAAATACGCAATGCACCGCATATTCTGCCTCGCAGGCAAAAGCGCGGCGGGCAAGGACACAATATACCGGCATCTTCTTGATGAATCCGGTCTTCCCCTTAAGGAGATCATCCCCTATACCACCAGGCCGATCCGTACGAAGGAGCAGGACGGTGTGGACTATCATTTCACCGATGAGGACGGATACCGCAGGCTCAGGGCGGAGGGAAGGATCATCGAGGAGAGAGCATACGACACGGTACACGGGATATGGAGGTACTTCACCGCGGATGACGGACAGATCGACCTCGGCAAAGAGAGCTGCCTGATGGTCGGGACGCCGGAGTCGTGCGTATCCCTCAGGAACTATTTCGGCAGGGACAAGGTTCTGCCCATCTATATCCGGGTGGACGACGGAGAGCTGCTCGCAAGGGCCCTGAAGAGGGAGCGGAAGCAGCAGGAGCCGAAATACGCGGAGATGTGCAGGCGCTATCTCGCGGATCTGAAGGATTTCTCGGAGGAAAAACTCTCCTTAGCCGGAATCGGTGAGGAGAACACCTTCGATAACGAGGACCTCGGGCAGTGCATCCTGAGGATCAGAAATTACATCGCGGACAGGATGGAGGAGTAAGCGCGCCTCCGGACACCGCGGTGCCGGTGCGGGCAGGATATGTACCATTTTTCGGATATTATCGGCGAGGACAGGCTGACCGGCCATCTGCGGGAAACGATCAGGTCGGGGAAGCTGTCCCACGCCTACATACTGACCGGGCCGAAGGGCAGCGGCAAAATGATGCTCGCGGAGACGTTCGCCGCGTGCCTTTGCTGCACCGGACGGGGAGAGAGCGGAGATGAACCCTGCGGGGAGTGCCTCTCCTGCATCCAGGCGGAGGGACATAACCATCCCGACATAGTGTATGTCCAGCACGAGAAGCCCAGGACCATAAGCGTCAATGACATCCGGAGCCTCAGGGAGGACACGGCGATCCGGCCCTACCAGAGCAGCCATAAGGTCTACATCATGGAGGATGCGGACCTGATGAACCCTGCAGCCCAGAATGCCCTGTTAAAAACTCTGGAGGAGCCGCCCTCCTATGTGTGCATTCTTCTCCTCGCGCAGTCGGAGGACCAGTTTCTCCCGACGATACAGAGCCGGTGCGTACACCTGAGAATGCAGCCGGTGGCGGAGCCTCTGGTTGAGGATTACCTGCGCTCCGCAAGAGGCGTGGAGCCCGGATGGGCAAGGATCTGCGCGGGATTCTCCGGCGGAAGTATCGGCAGGGCGGTCTCGCTCGCGACCGATGAGACGTTCCGTGAACGCAGGGAGGCAGCCGTGAAGCTCATGAGAGGGATTCATACGGCGGATACCGCCTCGCTTGCCGCCTTTGCCCAGGAAGCAGCAAAGGATACTGCGGTGCTGGACGAGACGGCGGAGTTCATCCGGATGTGGTGCCGCGACGTAATGCGCTGCGCGGCGGCCGGGGATACCGACTCCCTGTTCTACGCGGATGAGGACGCCGCAATATTCGAGGAGTCGCTTAAGCTCTCCCCGGGGGATATCGGAAGAGTGATGGACGCGCTCGAAGAATACGATTACAGAATGAGGTACAACGCCTCGGCAGCGCCGGCGCTTACGTCCCTGCTCCTTAAGATCAGGGATGCCGGAAGCAAAGAATAAAATAAGGAAAAACACATGAGTGATCATTTTGAGACAGAAGTGAAATTTACATCCTCGGTACACACGGGGGGAGTGGAGGCGGACGGGATAATGCCTGATCTGCCGGTAATATCGGTTGAGGTGAAGGAGAATTCCGGAGCGACGGCGGACGGAATCATGGAGGTGCCGGCTGCCTCCGCGGAGGAGGCAAAGAGTAGCTTTAAAGCCGCGGAAGACGAACCGGTTTTCGATGTGAGCGCGATCGTCGGGGCCATGAAATCTTTTACCGTGGATGAGAGCGCCCCGAAGCCGCAGAACACGCTCGATCTCGCGGAGCCCGTGGCGGTTTCCGATGAGTACGCGGACGGGGAGGCCGTGGACGGGGAGGCGGAGAGCGCCGTCTTCGCGGAAGGGGATGACCTCGCATCCGGCGGTGATGACGGCTTTATTCCCGACGGGCCGGTGACGATTATCGGTGTCCGGTTCCGTCCTGCGGGCAAGATGTACTATTTCTCTCCCGGCGAGTATGAGATAAAGCGCGGTATGAACGTTATCGTGGAGACTGCGAGAGGCGTGGAATTCGGAATGGTCGCCGCGGGCCCCATGACCCTCGGCTGCCCGAAATTCCGGCAGCCCTTAAGAGTCATCCGCCGCATCGCCACGGAGGAGGACGCCGCCCACCGCGAGGAGAACCTCATCAAGGAGAGGAAGGCTTATCAGATCTGCCAGGAAAAGATCGCGAAGCACGGCCTGGAGATGAAGCTGATCTCTGCGGAGTACTCCTTTGACGACAGCAAGATCATGTTCTATTTCACGGCGGACGGGCGTGTCGATTTCCGGGATCTCGTGAAGGAACTCGCCGGAGTTTTCCGCACCCGCATCGAGCTGCGGCAGATCGGCGTGAGGGATGAGACGAGGATACTCGGGGGATACGGCATCTGCGGGAGGCCGCTCTGCTGTGCTTCCTACCTGTCGGATTTCATCCCCGTATCCATCAAGATGGCCAAGGAGCAGAACCTCTCGCTCAACCCGACCAAGATCTCCGGCGTCTGCGGCAGGCTGATGTGCTGCCTGAAGAACGAGGAGGAGACCTATGAGGAGCTCAACCGCAACCTGCCGGGTCTCGGCGACGAGGTTGAGGGAAGGGACGGCCTTGTCGGTGAGGTGGAGAGCGTGAACGTGCTCCGCCAGACCATCCGCATCCTTGTGGAGGTAGATGACGAGAAGGAGCTTCACGAATACGGCGTAGGCGACTTCACCATCATCCGGAAGCGCAGGAGAGGCGGCAAGGGCGGCAATAAGGAGAACCGGGAACAGGAGAGCACCGCGAAGGAGAACGCACCGAAGGAGAGCAGCCCGAGGGACGGCGGCTCCCGCGGGGAGACCGGACAGTCCCGTGACAATGGATCAAGGGAGGAGACTGGTTCCCGCGAGCCGGCCGGAAGGGAGAAAACTTCCGAGCGCCGCAATTCCGAGAGGAATCCCGGAGGCCGCAGAGGCCGGAGGGGCCAGGATCCTGCCAGGGCACAGCGCAGCGCGGATCCTGCGGACGGAGGAAGCAGCCGCCGCAGCCAGGATGCGCCGAGGCCGCAGCGGGGACCGGAAGCCGCGGAGGCTCCGGACGGGATGTTCGGCCACGCCTACAGGACAGAGGAGCCCGAGAGAAAGGATATCCCTGCGCCTGATGCACAGAGCGGGGAGAACCAGGGCGCAGAGAAGGGCCAGGGCGGTGCCCCGCGCCGCAGAAGAAGAGATTTCCGGCGCCGCAGAGGTGAGGGAAACCGCGATGCTTCTTCCAGGTGAGCGCATCGACGACCTTGAGCGGAACGGGCTCGTGATCATCCAGAACCCGGAGCGCTTTTCGTTCGGAATGGACGCGGTGCTGCTCTCGGCTTACGTCAGGGCGCCGCGGGGCTCAAGGATACTGGACCTCGGCACGGGAACGGGAATCCTGCCCATTCTTCTTTCCGACAGGACGGAAGCGGCGGAGATATGCGGCCTTGAGATCATGGAGGACATCGCCGGGATGGCGGAGCGCTCCGTCAGTCTGAATCACCTCGGGGACAGGGTTAAGATCACTTGCGGGGACTTAAGAAGGGCGGAGGATTATTTTGAGGCCGCTTCATTTGACGTAATTACGTCAAATCCTCCCTACATCCCCGCGGGAAGCGGGCTGCTCACCGGAGGCGCTTCCGGTGACGAGGAGGCGCGCAGCCATGATGCGGCCCGCCATGAGATCTGCTGCACCTTTGAGGACGTGGCGGCGGCTGCCGCGAAGCTTCTTAAGTCAAACGGCCACTTCTTTCTTGTTCATCGCCCGGCAAGGCTGGTGGAGATCGTCGGTGTGCTCTCCGGCAGGGGACTGGAGCCCAAGAGAATGCGCTTTGTCCATCCCTATGCGGACCGCAGGCCCGGGCTGGTTCTCCTGGACTGCGTCCGCGGGGCGAGATCCGGAGTCACGGTGGAGGAGCCGCTTGTAGTATATGAAAGCCCGGGCAGATATACCCCGGAAACCGGCAGGATCTATGGCAGAGAATAAAGGTGCGCCCGGCACGCTTATGCTGTGCGCGACGCCGATCGGAAATCTCGGCGATATTACGGAGAGGGTGCTCGAGGCGCTTAAGGGGGCGGACCTCATCGCCGCCGAGGACACGCGCAATACGAAGGCGCTGCTTTCCCATTTTGATATTCATACTCCCCTTACCAGCTATCACGAGCACAACAAGTTCGAGAAGGCGGAGATCCTCATCGGGAAGCTTAAGGAGGGACAGGATGTTGCCGTCGTCACGGATGCCGGCACTCCGGCGATCTCCGATCCCGGGGAGGTGCTGGTAAGAAGATGCATCGAGGAGGGAATACCGGTGACCTCCCTTCCGGGGGCGTGTGCGCTGATTACGGCGCTGACGATGTCCGGAATGAGCGCGAGGCGCTTCGTCTTCGAGGGGTTCCTTCCCGCGGACAAAAAGGAGCGCAGGGAGGTTCTGCTGTCCCTCTCCGCCGAGGAGAGAACCTGCATTCTCTATGAGGCCCCGCACAGGCTCCTTAAGACGGTGAAAGAGCTCCTGGAGAGCCTGGGCGACCGCAGGGCGGTGTTCTGCAGGGAACTGACGAAGCGGTATGAGGAAGCCCTTCCGATGACGCTTGGGGAAGCTGCCGCGTACTATGAGGAGAACGAGCCCCGGGGCGAGTACGTGCTGGTGATCGCCGGAGCGGACCGGGAGGAGAGAATTGCAAGGGAGCAGGCGGCGTGGTCGGAGATGTCCGTCGCCGAGCACGTGCAGCATTACATTGACGAGGGCCTCGACCGCAGGGAGGCCATGAAGCGCGCGGCAAAGGACCGGGGGGTCTCACGCCGGGAGATTTATCAGGAATTACTTACATGTCAACCTACGTAATCAGCGACCCCCACGGCGCACTGGATGAACTTCAGAGGATGCTCGACAAGATCGGCTTCCGGATGGACGGGAGCGATGAGCTCTATCTTCTGGGTGACTACTGCGACTGGGGAGCGGAGCCTCTTGATACGCTGAGGTTCTGCATGGCGATGGATCTCGCGTCGCCTTACGTCCACTGCCTGATGGGAAACCACGAGTGGATGTTTCTTAATACCATACTCACGATCCGGCCGGGACTCCCCTATGATGAGGCGTCCACGATCTGGCTTAAGAATAATCACGGGGATCACACCTGGCAGCAGTATCTGGCGCTGTCCGACAGCGAGCGGGCGGCGATACGCGACTGGCTGATGTTTCTTCCCTACAGCGCGGAGTGCACGGTGAACGGCGTGCACTATCTTATGTCCCACGCATATCCCTATTTCTCCGATATGAAATACACCCCCGAGGAAGAGGCCAGATGCAGGAAGGACGCCGTGTGGCGCCGCCTGATGATAAGGGAGGATCCCTTCGGCTTCTATGAGGGAAGGAAGCACTACGACCACTTCATCTGCGGGCATACCATCACGGAGTATTATTATTACATGCTGCGCTTCGAGAAGCGCTGGCCTTACCGAAAGCCGGATCCTTCGGTCCGGAACCGGATTTTCCGGGCGGAGAGATTTACGGACATCGACTGCGGGGCCAAATGCTTCAACTATCCCGAGGATGTCTCCGAGACGCTGCGCCACGGGGCGGAGCGCGCCCAGCTCGCCTGTCTCAGGCTCGAGGACGGCCATGAGTTTTATGTGCATCCCGTGAGGCACCGCGGAGTGAGCGTCAGGCTTCCCGAGGTCCGTTTCCGCGGAAATCTGCAGAATGTGCGGATACCTGAGCTGCACCTCGGCCAGACCCTGCAGGGAATGCAGGACACGCTTACGCATTACTGGGAGGAAGAGTTCTATGACGGCTCCGGCCGGTACTAGGCTGCGGGAAGGCGAGGCATGACGGAATACTGGTGGATCTACGTCCTTTGCGTGCTCCTGGGAGCCGTGCTTACCGTGGCCTGGATGCGCAGGGCAAGGAGGCGGAGGGAGGAAGCCTTCGTCCCGATGGATGACCTGGAGGGGCACGACTTTGAGTACTACTGCGCGGATCTCCTCAGGGCGAACGGCTTTGAGGGCGTGCGCGTCACGAAGGGGAGCGGCGATTTCGGCGCCGACATCCTCGCGGAGAAGGATGGGGTGACCTACGCCGTTCAGTGCAAGATTTACTCCTCGCCCATCGGGGTTTTCGCCGTCCAGCAGGCGGTGGCCGGAAGGGAGTACTATCACCGCATGGTGGCCGCGGTGATGACCAACCAGTACTACACCCGGGCGGCGGAGGAGGCCGCGGACAGGATGCTCGTACTCCTGTGGGACAGGGATGACCTTGCCCGCATGGAAAGTTTTGCCGGGAAAGTCTGATTTATGAGATAAAAGAGTAATTTATCCATATATACTTTTGGCCGGTTTGTGGCACAATTATTCCGAAGGAGCTCTTTGCGGGCAAGCGCTGACCCCGGGAACGTACGGGGCAGAAAAGGAGGATAACATGAGCAAGAATGCAGAACTGATTGCCGCCGGATCCGCGGTACTCGGAATTGAGTTCGGTTCGACCCGTATCAAGGCCGTGCTGATCGACGGGGACACAAGGCCCATCGCCCAGGGAAGCTACGACTGGGAGAACAGTTTTACCGACGGATACTGGACCTATCCCGAGAGCCAGATCCGCGAGGGACTTTGCGCCTGCTACGCTGATCTGAAGAAGAATGTCCGGGATGAGTACGGCGTGACGATCACCTCTCTTAAAGCGATCGGAATCAGCGCGATGATGCACGGATATATGGCGTTTGACGCTGAGGACAATCTGCTTGTCCCCTTCCGCACCTGGCGCAACACGACCACCGGCCCCGCCGCGGACGCGCTGACTGACCTTTTCGGCTATCATATCCCCCAGCGCTGGAGCATCGCGCACCTTTATCAGGCGATTCTCAACAAGGAGCCCCACGTGAAGGACATCCGCTCCTTCAATACTCTTGCGGGCTATGTTCATTTCCTTCTCTCCGGAGTAAAGGTCCTCGGTGTCGGCGACGCCTCCGGAATGTTCCCCATCGATCCTAAGACCGGAAGCTACAGCGAGCGCATGCTTGACGCCTTCGAGGTCCTGATTACAAGCCAGAACTTCCCCTGGAAGATCCGCGAGATCCTTCCCGGCTGCGTGCGAGCGGGCGAGGACGCCGGGACGCTCACCGAGGCCGG
>OMSM01000010.1 GCA_900313745.1 uncultured Lachnospiraceae bacterium | reverse complement strand
ATGATGTCCAGCTTCAGGTCTCTCCTCGTCGCGCCGTACCAGGCGGGCACGGTCGCGTAGGTCACTCCGGTGATGAGCGAGAGCACTTCATGATCCCTTGCTATACTGATTCTCTTCATATTCCCTCCGTTCCGTACGATCCGGCCCAACAATCCGCGGCGTACGCACTCCTGCAGCTGCCGGTATCCGGGCATTTCTCCTTAAATCATACTTCCGGCGGGCGGATCCTTCCAGACCTCCGGCCGGCTGCTGCGAAGAGCGGGCGGATCCTTCTAGATCTCCACCCAGTCATAGTGAAGATAAGTCGTAAACGCTTCCTTCAGGATATCCTTCATGTGCCCGACGCCGACAGTGGTGTGGTGCTTGAAGCCGCCCCTCGCGAGACGGATCAGTTTTTCCTCCATGTCCGGGATCTCGCACACGCCGGCGCACCCGAAATACCCGTCCTCGATGGGGTCGTCCGTAAACTCCGCCTCCGATGCGTAGACGATAATCCTTCCGTCCTTCGTCTGGCAGTTCGAGATCGTCGCAGGGAACGGCCGGATGCGGCCCTCGTTGCTCCCCCATCCGGAACCTGGATCCGTCTTGTCGAACATCTTGTGGTTGGTGACGGTTCCCCTGGCAGTCATCAGGCTCTGGGCCACCGGTCCGCAGTGGAAGAGGATCACCTTGTTCTCCTCGTCGCCGTAGTTGTTGTTCCAGTCAAGGACGGCGGTCGGCTGTTCGCTCGCGAGGCTCATCGCGCGCATGGTGATGGCGGAGCACATGTCGATCTCGCAGGAGGCGGCGATTCCCCGGTCATTCAGCTCGCTTAAGAGCACGCAGGGACAGATCCTTAAGACCTGCTCCATCTCGTTCCAGCAGCGCAGGGCCAGTGCGTCCAGGTGATACTCCTCAATGTAGCCGTCGATCGCCACCGCGACCTTCGCAAGAGTGTTCCGGTTCGTCTCCGGGACCAGGGAGAAGTCGGTGTAGTTCTCAAGATGCTCTCTCTTCGCCTTGACCCGGGGATCTTCGTCTTCCATGTGCTGAACCTTCCAGAACAGCTCGGAGAGGTCAAAACTTTCGACGTTAATCCCGTGCTTCTGCATCGCGATCTCATCGAAGCGGGTGGTTTTGAACGCGGTGGTGCGCGCGCCGATACAGCCTAAGTTGAAGCGCTTCATTCCGTTCACCACGCGGCAGATTGCGGCGAAATCCCTCAGGTTCTCCCTGAACGCCGGGGTGAGCGGATGGACCACGTGAGGCTTCATCACCGTGAAGGGCACGCCGTACTGGGTAAACACGTCTGTGACGGAGAATTTCCCGCAGAACGCGTCGCGGCGGTGGGCAAAATCCATCTTTCCGATCTCGTCCGGATAGGCCTGCATCAGGATCGGCACTCCCGCATCCTGAAGCGCGGTGATCGCGCCGTTCTCATCGGCGAAAATCGGCATGGAGAAAATCACGCCGTCGTATTCGCCGTCGTGCTCCTTAAGCCACTTCGCGTAAAGCAGTCCCTCGTCCCTCGTCTCAATTCCGCCGTAGCGGGTGAGCGACGCATCCATCGCGATGTAGTCGTATCCCGCATCGGTCACCGCCTTGATCATATCTTCCCTGGCCCCGTAGATCAGCTCTCCGGGCATGAATCCCCGGTTGCAGAACGCCAGTGCAAAAGTCATTTTCTTCGCCATGTTTCCTCCCTTATTCCGTCGGTTTCCCGGCCGCATCAGATCTCTCCGAACTCGATATTTACGGTATAGTTTCTGCTCTCAAACGCCCCGAGAACCGGAAGCGTTCCGTTCTCCCTCTCTCCGTGCCTGCCGTTGATATAGCAGTTCGCCGGCTCGAGCCCGAGCACGTAGTCGCCGCTCGCCATGCTCCGCCACTCCGAGAGCACCGGAAGCGTATTCCCTGACCAGGAGATCGCCATGCTCACGCCTATTTCCGGATTCTTCAGCTCGGCACGGAACTCCTTCTCCATCTTCTGGAAGAACACCCGCTCCTCCTCGCCGTCGACAGGCCGGTCAAATTCGCACTCCCTGCCAAGGCCGGTCCTGGCGAAATCGGTGCGCGGGACGGTCTCCCGCGCTTCGGGGAGCACCAGCTGCGCCTTCTCGCTGAGAAGCGGATAACCGAAGTTGCAGTGGTAGATCTTCATGATCTCCTCATCCCTCGGGGTGAGATTGGTGACCGTGTCCTCCAGCGTGACCGACGACCCGCACACCGGGATTCGGATGCTGCGTCTCACCTCCAGCACGTGGCCGAAAAGTGCGGTCTCGCGGATGATTCCCCGCACGAGGATCTCGTCCCCGTCAATTCTTGCTCATCCAGCTCATATTTATGCCTTTATACCTGCACTGGCCGATATCCAGGCCAGCCTCAGGAAGGATATCCAGCTCAAGTCCTCCCGCGGTCCTGACCTCGATGATCTCTGTTCCCCTCGCCCTGCCTTCGTTTACCGTTACCCTCCGGAGGGTGACGAGCTGGGCGGGATTGCCGATGTAGCCCTCCCGGACTTTCTTCATGATTTCGTTCATGCGCATACCTCTCTTTTAATGCAGCCGCCCTGCCGGAGCACTCGGGGCGTATGAAGAGTTTTCCGTTCGGATTTATCCGCGCGGCTGCGGCCCGCTTTCCTGTCTTTGATTGTAGGAAAAAGCGGAAAAGGAACCTATAGAAAACTGTCCGATTT
>OMSM01000123.1 GCA_900313745.1 uncultured Lachnospiraceae bacterium | reverse complement strand
TGTTTGACATGGCGAGGGAAGGAGTGATATATTCCTTTTGTAATAATTCCGTAATATTTCGGAATTATTTTTTAACAAAATCGAAAGATTGCGGCAGTGACCGCATTCCTATAGATCCGGAGGCATTATTGCATATGAATTTTCTTCACACCCTCAGGGGAAAGGCAGCAATTGCACTGACAGCGGCAGCCGCAGCGGGGCTTGTTCTCCATCCGATTACGGCGGCAGCCTACGGAGCAGTGCAGCGCAGGCTTCCCAGTGCGGGTATTGAGTATGTCATCCGTACCGACAGCGTATCGCTCAGCGAGGTTGCGGCTTCCATGCCGGAGAGTGCTCCGGAAAAGAAAGAGCAGCCCGCCCGCGCCGTGATTACCGCGGCAGCGGCTTCCATCGCGGTGAACTATCCTGCGAAGGAGGAAGAGCAGGAGGCGCCCGAGGTGCGGATTCTTTCTGTCGAACTGACGGAGACGCAGGCCGCGGAGCGCGCGGCTGCGGCGGAAGCAATCGCCGCAGAGGAGGAAATGATCGCTCAGAGCGGGGCCGCGGAGCAGGCTGCCCTTTATCAGGCAGTGCCCGAAGAGCCTGCGGATCTTCCTTACGCATCAGAACCGGCACCTGCGGAAAATACCGCGCAGGCACCGTCTGTACCGGCCCTCCCCGAGGGAAGTGCAGGTGATGAGGTGCAGCCTTTCAGGAGCACGGCGGCACCTGTCGTGCCCAGCGTGATCGATACGGACGACCTTGTGGAGATCCCCACGCCTGTGGTCCTGGATATCATGTCCGATGCCGAGCCGATTCCTGAGGGTCAGCGGGCCGATGAACTGGAAGCTGCGGGAAGCCAGTCCGGAGAAACCCTGACGGAACAGCCCGCAGAGGCGGAAGGAGAAGCTTCGGCTGCACCTGCGGAGCCCGCGGAAGACGCCGGGGAGACGGAAGCAGCGGAGCCCGCCGCTGAAGAAGCAGCTCCCGCGGAGAATGCAGTCCCCGCACCCATGCAGGAAGGCGCGGTAACCGGCGATGAGTTTGCGGTAGCCAACGTGGACGACTATGTGAATATCCGGGCCGAAGCGGGCACGGACAGTGAAGTTGTCGGAAGACTGTACAACCACAGCACCGGCGTCGTGGTTTCCAGAGCGGACGAAAACGGCTGGATGAAGATCCGCTCCGGCAATGTCGAGGGCTATGTCCTCCAGCAGTACCTGGTTTTCGGCACGAAGGCCCATGAGGTTGCGGAGGAGAGCAAGACCATGGTCGCGGTGGTGACCACCGAGACGCTCCGCGTCCGCGCGGCGGCAGATATCGAGTCCGACGTGATCACGCTGGTACCCGGAGGGGACAAGCTCAACATCATCAGTGAGGAAGACGGCTGGTACAAGGTAGAGACCCCGGACGGCGACGGATATATCAGCATGGACTTCGCCGACGTGGAGAGCGAGTACAAGACCGCGGAATCCAGGGAGGAAGCGGAATCCAAGAGCTATGAGGAGCGCGTCGCCGAGGAGGCGAGAGCAGCGGCGACTCTGGCCAAGATTGCTGCCGAGGATGCGAGAAAGACCGCTGAAGAGCTCAGGCTGAAGGCGGAGGAAGCCGCGAACAGCGCGCAGGCTGCACAGGAAGCGGCAGACGCGGAACAGGCAGCCGAGGAAGCGAGAGCAGAAGCGGAGAAGGCTGTTGCCGAAGCAGAAGAGATGCTGAAGCTCGCACAGGAAGAGGCAGCGAAGGCCGAAGCAAAAGCGGCTGAAGCCCAGGCGGCGGCAGAGACGGCGACAAAGACCGCGGAGGCGGCGAACAGGGCCGCAGGGTACACCGCGCCTACGGGAGGTACCAAGGGACAGCAGGTCGCGGACTACGCGCTGCAGTTCCTCGGAAATCCTTATGTGTGGGGCGGAACCAGCCTGACGAACGGCGCGGACTGCTCGGGATTTGTTCTCTCTGTCTACGCGCACTTCGGCGTATCCCTTCCGCACTCCGACGCGGGCGACCGGACCCAGGGCACCGCGGTGAGCAGCCTCGCCGAGGCGAGGCCCGGCGATATCGTCTGCTACGACGGACATGTCGGTATCTACATCGGCAACGGACAGATCGTTCATGCCTCGAATCCCCGCTCCGGCATCAAGATCGGACAGGCGAACTACAGGCAGATCCTGACGATCCGCCGCATCTTCAACTAACGGACGGTCTTCCCGTCCTGGGCGGCCAGGCCCGGCGGCACGCCGATTTATCTGAAAACTTGCATCCCGGAGTGAAAACTCCGGGATGTTTTATGCTATACTCAGATTATAAAGAGAAGCGCTGCTGCGGTGCAGTGCGGATATGAACACCGTGCTGCCGCTGCTGTCCGCGATCCCTGCGGAGCTTCAGCAGCACATCCTCACTGTGCGTGCGGCGGCGATAAGGAAAGTGAGGTGCCCTATGAAATATGTGATCATCGGCCGCAACATGGAAGTGACCTCGACCCTCGATCAGGCGATCCGGGACAAGCTTGGCAAGCTTGAGCGCTATTTCTCGGATGACACGGTGATGAACGTCACCCTGAGCGTGGACAGGGACCGCCACAATGTGGAGGTGACGATACCGGTCAAGGGCGGGATCGTCCGCTGCGAGCAGGCCAGCAGCGACATGTATGTTTCCATCGACCTCGCCCAGGAGATCCTGGAGCGTCAGATCCGCAAGTACCGCACGCGGGTGGTCAACCGCGAGAGATCGCAGGAGAACAGTTTCAAGAGAGAATTCGTTGACGCGGACTACATTGACGACGAGGAAGTGCGCATCGTCCGCAAAAAGCAGTTCGACATGAAGCCCATGTATCCCGAGGATGCCTGCGTACAGATGGAGCTTCTTGGCCATACATTCTACGTTTTCCGCAATGCGGAGACCGAGCAGATCAACGTGGTCTACAAGAGAAAGGGCGGGACCTACGGACTGATCGAGCCGGAGGAATAGGAATCAGGCAGTGAAGATGGTTTATGGCCGCGGCGCATAGCGCCGCGGCCTTTCTGCAGGGAAAAAAGATGTGTTCGGAGCCGGCAGGACTGAGATTGATGTTGAAAATGGAATGGCGCTATGTTATAATTTCACCCGGAAGTGATAAAAATTTAACAATCTCACGGAAATGTCCGTTATCCGCGGGATGAACACCGGAATTCAATAATCTTCCCCGCTCCCGGAAGCGGAGCAGAATGGAGGAAATGATGGCAAAGAAAGTTGTACTGGCCGGTGCCTGCCGCACTGCGATCGGCAAGATGGGCGGCGCGCTTAGCAACACCCCCGCCAAGGATCTCGGGGCGATTGTTATCAGGGAAGCGCTTAACCGTGCGGGAGTTGCACCGGATCAGGTGGACGAGGTCTTAATGGGCTGCGTCATTCAGGCAGGACTTGGCCAGAACGTCGCGAGGCAGGCTTCCATCGCTGCAGGGCTTCCTGTCGAGGTGCCCGCGGTGACCATCAACGTAGTGTGCGGCTCCGGCCTTAACTGCGTCAACATGGCCGCTGACATGATTCTTGCCGGAGACGCGGACATCGTCGTTGCCGGAGGTATGGAGAACATGTCTCTCGCTCCTTATGCGGCGACCAAAGCCCGTTTTGGCTACAGAATGAACAACGGCGTCCTTATGGACACCATGATCAATGACGCTCTCTGGGATGCGTTCAACGATTATCACATGATTAAGACTGCGGACAACGTAGCGGCGCAGTGGGGCCTTACCCGCGAGGAGCTGGATGAGTTCTCGGTAAAGAGCCAGGCCAAGGCGGCCGCGGCAATGGAGAGCGGACGTTTTGACGAGGAGATCGTCCCCGTCGAGATCAAGCAGAAGAAGGAGACCATCGTCTTCAATAAGGATGAGGGCCCCCGCCCCGGCACCACGATGGAAGCTCTTGCGAAGCTTCGTCCCATCAATCCCGACGGCGTGACCACTGCCGGCAACGCCTCCGGCATCAACGACGGTGCGGCGGCGATCGTCGTGATGAGCGAGGAGAAGGCTAAGGAGCTTGGAGTTACCCCCATGGCAACCTGGGTAGCCGGAGCGCTCGGCGGCGTTGATCCCTCCATCATGGGCGTCGGCCCCGTTGCGGCGACCAGAAAGGTCTTTAAGAAGACCGGCCTTACGATTGAGGACATGGATCTCGTTGAGGCCAATGAGGCCTTCGCGGCACAGTCTGTCGCGGTCGGCCGGGATCTTGGATTTGATCCTGAGAAGCTGAATGTGAACGGCGGAGCTATCGCTCTCGGACACCCCGTCGGGGCATCCGGATGCCGCATTCTTGTCACCCTTCTCTACGAGATGCAGAGAAGAGACGCGAAGAAGGGCCTTGCGACGCTCTGCATCGGCGGCGGAATGGGCTGCGCAACCATAGTGGAAAGAGACTGAACATTGGTCAGGTGAAATTACAGGGTTCGGGAGACCGGACCCTGAAATCATGTTTAATTCCGGGCAGGCCTAAGCCGTCCGGAGAACGGAGAAGAGATGAGCTACGTAAAGTATGAGACAGAAGGAATGGTCGGCGTTATCACGATCAGCCGTCCCGAGGCGCTCAACGCGCTGAATTCCCAGGTGCTCGAGGACTTAAACAGCGTTCTCGACAGCGTCGATGTCAACGAGATCCGCGCGCTGATCCTCACCGGCGAGGGTGAGAAGAGTTTTGTCGCCGGCGCGGATATCGCGGAGATGAGCGAAATGACCAAGGCGGAGGCCGAGGCGTTCGGCAAGAAGGGCAACGACCTCTTCCTGCGCATCGAGAACTTCCGCATCCCGGTCATCGCTGCGGTGAACGGCTTCGCTTTAGGCGGCGGCTGCGAGATCTCCATGAGCTGTGATTTCCGCATCTGCTCCGATAATGCGGTGTTCGGACAGCCCGAGGTCGGCCTCGGAATTACCCCCGGTTTCGGCGGAACCCAGAGGCTTGCCCGCCTCGTCGGCGCAGGCATGGCCAAGCAGATGATCTATACCGCCCGCAACATCAAGGCGGACGAGGCGCTTCGCATCGGTCTCGTGAACGCGGTATATCCTCAGGAGGAGCTCCTTCCTCAGGCGAAGAAGATCGCACAGGGCATCGCGAAGAATGCTCCCATCGCCGTCGCGAACTCCAAGAAGGCCATCAACGACGGTCTTCAGGTGTCTATCAGCGAGGGCGCGGTGATCGAGGAGAAGCTCTTCGGAGACTGCTTCGAGACCCACGACCAGAAGGAGGGCATGAGCGCCTTCCTCGAGAAGAGAAAAGAGAAGGTCTTTACCAACAACTGAAGATAATCGCAGAAAGTGCTGCGGTTTATCAATAAAGAAGCTGTATATTCACATTCCGTTAACGGAACAAGGAGGATTTGCAATGAAGGTTGGTGTTATCGGCGCCGGTACCATGGGTTCCGGAATTGCGCAGACATTTGCACAGTGCGACGCTGTGGAGAAGGTTTATCTCTGCGATATCAAGCAGGAGTATGCGGACGGCGGCAAGGCAAAGATCGTCAAGGGTTTTGACAAGCGCATTGCCCGCGGCAAGATGGAGCAGGCGGACGCGGACAAGATCGTCGCGAAGATCGAGACCGGCCTGAACGACATCTGCGTCGACGCGGATCTGATCGTTGAAGCTGCCCTTGAGGTCATGGACATCAAGAAAAACTGCTTCAAGGACCTTCAGGAGAACATCGTAAAGAACGAGAACTGCATTTATGCTTCCAACACCTCTTCCCTGTCCATCACCGAGATCGGTGCAGGACTTGCGAAGCCCATCGTCGGCATGCATTTCTTTAATCCCGCACCGGTCATGAAGCTCATCGAGGTGATCCAGGGAGCGAACACCCCGGACGAGATTGTCGAGAAGGTCAAGGAGATCTCCGTGCAGCTGGGCAAGACCCCTGTTCAGGTCAATGAGGCTCCCGGATTCGTGGTCAACCGCATCCTTGTTCCGATGATCAACGAGGGCATCTTCGTCTATGCCGAGGGTATCTCCGACATCGCCGGTATCGATGCGGCGATGAAGCTCGGTGCGAACCATCCCATGGGCCCGCTGGAGCTCGGTGATTATATCGGCCTGGATATTGTCCTGGCGATCATGGACGTCCTCTACAAGGAGACCGGAGATTCCAAGTACCGCGCATGCCCTCTGCTCCGCAAGATGGTCCGCGCGAAGAAGCTCGGCGTGAAGACCGGAATCGGCTTCTACAACTACGCAGGCGGCGAGAAGGTTCCCACCGACAGGAAGTAATTGTTCTTTAGTCAGCAGTTATCCGGCGCGGCACCGCCGCGCCGGATATTGTTCAATTATTCTTCACATGAAGGAGCAAACCATGGATTTTACGTTAGATAAGAAGCATGAGATGGCGAGACAGCTCTTTAAGGATTTCGCCGAGAAGGAAGTTAAGCCTCTTGCTCAGGAGATCGACGAGACCGAGCGCTTCCCCAGGGAGACTGTGGACAAGCTCGCGAAGTTCGGTTTCCTCGGAATTCCGATCGCGAAGGAGTACGGCGGCCAGGGCTGCGACGTGCTGACCTACGTGATGTGCGTTGAGGAGATGGCAAAGCAGTGCGGCACCACCTCCGTCATCATTTCCGCCCATACCTCCCTCTGCTGCGATCCCATCGCAACCTACGGCACCGAGGAGCAGAAGCAGAAGTACCTCGTTCCGCTGGCAAAGGGCGAGAAGCTCGGCGCATTCGCGCTGACCGAGCCCGGCGCGGGCACCGATGCCCAGGGCGTTCAGACCAAGGCTGTTAAGGATGAGAACGGTGACTGGATCGTCAACGGATCCAAGATCTTCATCACCAACGGCAAGCAGGCCGATGTCTACATCGTTTTTGCACAGACCGGCACCAGGACCGACGCGAAGGGCCGCGTCTCCAAGATCTTCTCCGCCTTCATTCTGGAGAAGGGCATGGAAGGCTTCACTTTCGGCACCAAGGAGAACAAGATGGGTATCCGCGCATCAGCGACCTATGAGCTGGTCTTCAACGATGTGCATGTTCCCGCGGAGAATCTGCTCGGACCGGAGGGCAAGGG
Source organism: uncultured Lachnospiraceae bacterium (assembly GCA_900313745.1). Taxonomy (GTDB): domain Bacteria; phylum Bacillota; class Clostridia; order Lachnospirales; family Lachnospiraceae; genus CAG-791. The sequence goes on along the minus strand of OMSM01000123.1, from coordinate 1,476 downwards.
CTTCCAGATCGCGATGCACACCCTGGACGGCGGCCGTATCGGTATCGCCGCACAGGCACTCGGCCTCGCTGAGGGCGCTCTCGACCGCACCATCGAGTACGTGAAGGAGAGAAAGCAGTTCGGCCGTCCCATCGGCGCGTTCCAGAACACCCAGTTCCAGATCGCCGATATGGCGACCAAGGTCCAGGCCGCACAGTTCATGGTCTACAATGCGGCGAAGGCCAAGGAGACGAAGCAGCGCTATTCCGTCGAGGCTGCAATGGCGAAGCTCTATGCGGCAGAGGTGGCTATGGAAGTGACCACCAAGGCTGTCCAGCTTCACGGCGGCTACGGCTACATGAAGGAGTATGACGTCGAGCGCATGATGCGCGATGCCAAGATCACCGAGATCTACGAGGGCACCAGCGAAGTGCAGAGAATGGTTATTTCCGGCGCTCTGCTTAAATAAACTCTTGACTGCAGACAAAACTTAACGGGCCGCGGAAGTTTTTCCAGCCGCGGCAGGCGCGGATCACGCCTTATCTTTGCCGGCGTGACGAGATAGGAGATAAAGATGAAAATAGTTGTTTGTATCAAGCAGGTACCGGATACCAAGGGCGGAGTCCAGTTCAATCCCGACGGTACGCTGAACAGGGCTGCGATGCTCACAATCATGAACCCGGATGACAAAGCCGGCCTTGAGGCCGCTCTGGCGATCAAGGAGAAGTACGGCGCGGAGATCACGGTGGTCACCATGGGCCTTCCCAAGGCTGACGATATCCTCCGTGAAGCGATGGCGATGGGCGCGGACAAGGCTGTCCTCCTCACTGACCGCAGACTCGGCGGTTCGGATACCTGGGCGACCTCCCAGGCGGTTGCGGGCGCGATCCGCAATCTGGACTACGATCTGATCATCACCGGCCGTCAGGCTATCGACGGTGATACCGCACAGGTCGGCCCCCAGATTTCCGAGCACCTCGGGATTCCGGTGATCAGCTATGCGCAGAAGATCGTCGACATTGACGAGCAGGCAAGGACCATCACCGTTGAGCGCCAGTTCGACGACCGCTACATGGTCGTCAAGGCATCTCTTCCCTGCCTGGTTACCGCTCTGGCAGACCTGGGTGAGAACCTGTATATGACCCCCGGCGGAATCTTCGACGCGGTCGATGCGGATGTCACAGTTTGGGGCAGGGACGACCTGAAGGATGTCCTCGACGAGAATATCGGTCTCGCGGGCTCTCCTACCCAGATCGCGAAGGCTTCCGACAAGGTCCGCAAGGGCAAGGGCGAGACCGTGAAGGATCTCGGCCCGGCAGAAGCCGTGGACTACATCGTCGGCAAGCTCATGGAGAAGCACGTCATCTGAGCCCTGCGGCAGCTTTTCAAGGCTGATGCATGAAGGTTCCAAAGAGGAGAGATAAGACTTATGACTGAGAATAAAGAACAGTACAAGGGCGTATATGTGTTTGCCCAGCAGGTAGACGGCGAGCTGTC
>OMSM01000230.1 GCA_900313745.1 uncultured Lachnospiraceae bacterium | reverse complement strand
GGAGGCGCTATAGTGGATTCCGGCAGGTTCGACTGGATGGCACATGCCGACAAGTTCCCCGGGCTCTGCACGCCGGACGACAGCTATCACGGAATCACCTACGCCGAGAAGTTCGGAACGGCCGGCGCGTTTATCACCAAGGCTACCGCGCAGCTGATGCGCGATTTCGGCTCCATCCAGTCGCCCCAGAACGCATTTATCCTTAATCTGGGCCTGGAGAGCCTTCATGTGCGCATGAAGAGGCACTGCGAGAACGGCCTCGCCGTGGCGGAATACTTAAAGAGCGATCCCAGAATTACCTTCGTCACCTATCCCGGCCTCCCCGGGGACCCGTACTACGAGACGGCGAAGAAGTATATGCCGGACGGCACCTGCGGCGTGGTCTCCTTCGGGATTAAGGGCGGACGCGAAGCAGCATCCCTCTTCATGAAGAGTCTTAAAATCGCTGCGATTGAGACCCATGTTGCCGACGCAAGAACCTGCTGTCTCCACCCGGCGAGCACCACGCACCGCCAGCTCACCGACGAGGAGCTTCTCGCGGGCGGCATCTCCGCCGACCTCGTGCGCTTCTCCTGCGGCCTTGAGGACGCGGAGGACCTGATCGCAGATATCCGCCAGGCGCTGGATACAGCCTGCGGGCCGATGTAAAGGATGAGTGAATACGACAGGGGATTGGTATGGACAGCAAAATGACTCTCCTTACGGAGAATATCGCGCGCCGGATCGTCGGCAAGGAGGAGCTGATCGAGAAACTCGTCATCGCGCTCCTCGCGGGCGGTCATGTCCTCATCGAGGACGTCCCCGGCGTCGGCAAGACGACACTCGCCAGATCTCTGGCGGAGTCCATTGAGGGAAGCTTTGCCCGCATCCAGTTCACGCCGGACACGCTGCCCTCCGATGTGACCGGAATGAGCGTGTACAATGCGGGGACCGGAGAGTTTACGACGGTGCTTGGCCCCGTAAAGGCAAATATTGTTCTCGCGGACGAGATCAACCGTACCTCCCCACGGACACAGTCCGCACTGCTTGAGGCAATGGAAGAGCAGCAGCTGACCATCGACGGCGTCTCATACCCTATTCCGGACCCGTTTATGGTCATCGGAACCCAGAATCCCTCCACCTCCGTGGGCACCTATCCGCTGCCGGAGGCCCAGCTGGACCGCTTTCTGATGAAGCTCACCGTCGGGTATCCTTCGGATGAGGACGCCAGGGCGATGGCCAGACGGTTTCTTTCGGGAGAGTTCGAGGAGAGCTTAAAGCCCGTGCTCTCCGCGGAGGATATCGTGACGGCCGAAAAGAGCGTGCGGGAGGTCACCGTCTCGGACGAGATTGTCGGGTATGTCTCCGAGATTGTGAAAAGGACGCGCAAGCAGCAGGAGGTGAAGTGCGGTGCGAGCCCAAGGGCATCGCTGGATCTCTTAAGGGCCTGCCAGGCAAAGGCTTATGTCTCGGGGCGGGATTACGTCATCCCCGAGGACGTCCTGGCCATGGCGGAGGCGGTCCTGCCCCACAGGCTTATGATTACGGCCGAGGGCCGGATGAACCGCGTCACCGGGGAGGAGATCATAAGGCGCATCCTGCGGGAGGTGAAGGTGCCGCAATGAGATTATCCGGTACCCGAAGGAAGAGAACGGGGACCGGTGCTCTGCGCCGCAGGTCTCCGCGGAAGGGAATGCTCTCCGGAAGGAGGGCGTTCTTTCTCTATATCGTTCTCGTCGCACTGGTCTTTGCACTGGTGACATTCCGCGAGGGCGCTCTTTCTTATGCCGTTTTCTATACGGTGATCCTGCTTCTTCCGGCATATCTGGCCTACTGTATCTATATCCGCTTCGCTCTGAATATCTTCCAGGAGCTCTCCGCGCACAAGGTGACGAAGGGAGAGGAGTCCGGATACCGGTGCATCATCGAGAACACCGGTCCCCTTTCGATCAACGGGCTTAAGCCGGTCTGGGAGGACAGGCTCTCCACCGCGGTGCGCGCGGGAGAGTACCCCTCCCTGTCGCTTCCCCCGCGGTCCAGGATCGAGATTTCCATGCCCGTCGTGTGCCGCTACGCAGGCACCTACGAGATCGGCATAACGGATTTTGTCGTGCGGGAATGCTTTGGGCTCTTCGCCCTGAAGATTCCGTGCCCTGCCCGTTTCCGGGCGGTGGTTCGCCCTGCGGTCACCGGGACGGCGCAGGCAGCGATGGCCTTCAAAGATCTCGAGAGCGAGGCCAGGATGCGTCACCCCCTGGAGAAGGAACCGATGCTGACCGGGGATCTTAGGCCGTACATTCCCGGAGACCGGCTGCATGCCGTTCACTGGAAGAACTACGCCCATTCCGGGGAGCTGCTTACCAGGACGAGCGACGACGAGGAGACGAAGGAGATCCGCCTGGTGCTGGTTCCCGCGGAGGAGCCGAGACGGTTCGAGGAGTACGTCCGCCGCGACGCGTTTCTGGAGTTCGCCGTGTCTGCTGCCGCCTTTTTCTCCGATTCGCGGCGCCAGGCAAGTTTTATCTATCCCAGGGACAGCGTCCGGGAGCAGGTCGTCTCGGACGAGGAGAGTTTTTACGCCTTCTATGAGGCTGTTTCCGACGGTCTCTTCTATGGAAGCGCGAAGGACAGGGAGGAGCTTCTTTCGGTGCCGGCACACGACGAATCGGTGCTGGTCCTCTTCATACGGGAGACGGACTTTGACGAGAGCCGGGACCAGGCGGGCGGCGGATTCTCCCGCTATCCGGGAGAACCGGACAGCGCGAAAGGAGCGGGATGACGGAGCGCAGAGGACTTGTCAGCGAACTGAATCAGCACCGCATCGGGGAGACCCTGTACCGCATGCTTGCCCTTATTCTCGGCCTTTACCTGGCCGGGCGGGCGCTGCCGGACAGGATCAGTGTTCCCCTTGTCCTGGTTTTCCTCGTTATTGACGAGGTGATGCTCTGGGCGGGGGAACTGACGGAGCACACAGTGATTTCCGCGGTGGTCACAGGGGCGATGACCGTCCTGGTGGTTTTTGCGCTCCGGGAGCCCAGGCGGCTGGAGCTTCCGGCCGCGTTCCTGGTTTATCTTCTTTTCCGGGCTCTGCAGCGCGTCCCGCTCCTCCGGAGGGGAATCCTCATCGGCCTTATCGCGGCTCTGGCCATGGTGCCGCCCGCCGAGCTGCCGCGGTCAGCTGCCGCGGCGGCGGCGGTTCTTGTGCTGATGGAGCTGGAGAGTGTCTTCCACCGCGGGGAGAAGATGAGGTACTACCTTCTTTTTGCCCTGCTGGAGCTGGCTGTCTGGGCAATGCCGGGCGAGCAGCAGCGGTTCGACTGGAGCTTCATCTACCGTATCGGCGACCGGATGGCCGGGGTGGCGGAAACCTTCATGATGAACGCCGAGTATCTTTTCTCCGAGATGGGAATCACCGGACAATATGCCGGCGGATACAGCGGCCTGGGCAGGGTCGGCGGAGGCATAGACGGGGAGGGCAGAATCGAGGTTCTTCTGGACAAGAGGCCGGGGAAGGAGAGGCTGTATCTCACGGGCTCCGTGTTCCGCGACCTGACTTCCTCCGGCTGGTCAGGCAGGGTGAGATCCGACGACATCCCCGACGGGTGGTATCTCGATTTCCTGAACGCCCTGGTGCAGCAGGACGTCACGGTCGAGGAGGCGGCCTGCTTCGCCCAGATGAAGGACAATGCGGTGACTTACGGGTACCTTCGCACGAGGGATCTTCTGCATCCCGGGTCAATGGTCCTTCTCGACAGTGCGGGCGCGGATCTGACGGACGACAGGGCAAGTTTTCTCCTCTCGTCCTCCAGGGGGAGGAAGTACCGGTACAGCTTCAAGTACATCGCGTTTGATTATGCCAATCCCTACCTGGTGAAAGTACTTCGGAACGCGCCGGACTTCGCATTCGGGTATGCGGATTATGAAACGCTGAAGGACTACAGCCGCAGCCTTTTCCCTTCCTTCCGCTTCACGGAGGAAATCCCGGAGGAGGATTACGACAGGCATATCCGGGCAAGGTCGGCGGAGGTTCCTTCCGGCGCAGGATACGCCCGCGCGGAGAGCGTTCCTGAAGAGGTAAGGGCACTCGCGGAGGAAATCACGGCGGACGCGGAGACGGTCTTCGACCAGTGCCTTGCCGTGGAGACGTATCTCAGGCAGTATACCTATGATCCCTCCGCGGATTTTTCCGGGGAGGAGGACTTCGTCCGGACCTTCCTCTTTGAGGAGAAGAGGGGATACTGCATGCATTATGCTTCGGCGATGGCGGAGCTCCTGTGGGCGCTGGACATCCCGGCGCGGGTCGCTGAGGGGTACGATGCCGGCAGCGGCCGTCTCGATGAGGACAGGGCAAAACTGGTCCTTCGCGGATCGGCGGCGCACGCCTGGCCGGAGGCCTACATTGACGGCTACGGCTGGGTCGCGTTCGAGCCGTGCGCGGTCAAATTCCGCACCGGTTCCGAGAGCCTGGCCTGGGGCTACCTTGTGAAGGAGGCCGATGAGTCACTCGAAGGAGTGCCGGCCGGAGG
>OMSM01000156.1 GCA_900313745.1 uncultured Lachnospiraceae bacterium | reverse complement strand
ATGTACGCGTCCTGCCCGGGACAGCCGGCCCGGAAGACTTCGACCGGGCACGGACTCCGGGTGCGAACTTGCCAAAAAGCGCCATCGCCGCCAGAATAATATCTTAGAAGAGCTGTTCATATCCGGAACATGCACATCCTCGCGGCGGTGTAAATCCGGAAGGAGACAGGGAAGCGTCCCCTGTCTCCCGGTTCTTGGAAAGGACAGATTATGGCAGAGCAGAGATCGGAAGCAAAAGAGGAGCGCCGGTACTACGAGGAGATGCTCGACAAGGCCAGGCGGGAACAGGAAAAGCGGGAGGAGGAGATGCGGGAGGAGCTTCTCGACAGTCCCTCCGACGACAATTATGCCCGCTGGGCCACGGAGGAAGAGATTATCCGAAGCCTTGCCCCGATCCTGCCGGGGCAGGACAGTGTGGAGAAATCGGGCGTTCCGATCTTCTGCAGGAACGGAACGGTGTACGCGGACGCCTCTGACAGCCACAGTATGATCATCGGCGCCTCCGGCTCCAAGAAGAGCCGCCTGTTCATCATGCCGACGATTCTGAATCTGATGAAGGCGGGGGAGTCCATGATCCTGACGGATCCGAAGGCGGAGCTCTACGAGCGCACGGCAGGGCGCCTGGCTGCGGCGGGATACGAGGTGTACTGCATCAATTTCCGGGACGGGGAGAGGATGAACAGCTGGAATCCGCTCTACGCGCCGAGGGAGTTTTTCCTCGAGGGAAAGACGGACCTGACGGTCGGGCTGCTGAACGATTTCTGCACCATTGCCGTGCCTAAAGACAACCGGGGCGGCGATCCTTTCTGGGATGACCAGAGCAGAAGCCTGTTCATGGGTCTTCTGCTTCTGATGTTCTATCTTGCGGAGAATCCGGAGGAGATCAACATCCGCGGGATTCTGCGCATGCGCAATTCCTTTCTGACAGAGGACAAGAACAGCCTTAAGCGGCTTATGGGACTGCTCGATCCGAGCAGCCTTCTCGCATCCTATCTCTCCAGCATCGCCATCATGCCGGAAAGAACCTACGGCTCCGTGCTTGCGACATTCGATACGCACCTCATGAAATTTATCATGCGGCCGGATCTCACGGACATGCTCTGCGGGAACGACATCAATTTCCACAAGATCGGCCGGCAGAAGACAGCCGTCTTCCTGGTTATGCCGGACGAGAAGGAGACGTATCACGGGTTAGTCAGCATCTTTGTGCAGCAGTGCTACGAATCGCTGATTTTCGAGGCTCAGAAGACGGAGCGCAAAACTCTGCCCGTCCGCGTGAACTTCCTTCTGGACGAGTTTTCCTCCCTGCCCCCGATCAAGGAGTTCCCGGTGATGATCGCGGCGGCGAGAAGCCGGAACATCCGGCTCAACATCGTCATCCAGAGCGAGAAGCAGCTGGTGTCCAGGTACGGCCCGGAGGCGGAGACGATCAAAGGCAACTGCAACAACTGGATCTTCCTCTACAGCCGCGAGCTCTCGACGCTTAGCGAGCTTAGTGAGCTCTGCGGACTGCAGAAGAACGGAAAGCCCCTGGTTACGCCTTCCAGGCTGCAGCGGCTGGACAAGGACGCAGGCGAGGTGCTGATCATCCACCAGCGGAATTTCCCGTTCCTCTCGCATCTGGACGACATCAGCCGGTACGACGGAGAGAGCTTCCCGGCCCCCGGGTATATCCACGTCCCGCCGTCGGAGATCCGCATATTCGACCTGAAAAAACTCCTGACAGAGCACGGTGACGACTGGTTCAGAAGCGCACTGCTCCTAAACCGGGCGGCACTTTTGGAAACCGAGAAGAAGGAAGCGGAGGAGCGGCAGAAAAAGCGCGAGGAGGAGGACAGAAAGCTTGTCGAGGAGACGACAAGGAAGCTGGAGGAGCGCTTCCGGCAGGAAGGCCTTTCCGCGGGTGATGTGCCCGTGCCGGCGGGAGGGGCTTTCTCCGACGCGGCGAAGAGGATCCGCGCGGCCGCCTCGCAGGCCGCCTTCCGGAAGAGCCTTGCGCTTACGGACGAGGGACGGATGCACAGCTATGAGTATCTTCTGCAGGGCCGGACGCGTCAGAAGGATGAGCCGCTCCCTCGGGCAGGCGAGCCGCGGGAGGAGGGACGCACGCTTGCGCCGAGGGCACCGTACCCTCTGGCTATGCTGCCGCTTCTCGCGGATCTTAACAAGGGGAGCATGATTATTATCGGCGGCAGGGAGGAGCAGAGGCTTTCGGCTTCTCTCCTGGCGGCTTCCCTGGAGGCCGGGAGCCGTGTCCCGATCCTGATAGAGGCGTCTTCCCTCACGAATTCCTGGGGCCAGATGATGGCGAATCAGGGCAGGGACCGGTCGCTGCTTCTGTACCACATCGCGCACCAGCTGTTCCAATGCCCGATGCCGGAGCCGTTTGCGCAGGATCCGGAGCTGTCTCCGAAGGAGGTTCAGTGGCCGGTGATCAGCGGACCGCTGGAGGACGGCGCAGCGATGCTGGCGGGGGAGTTCTCGCGGGAGGGGACAGGCCAGGCGCAGTATGTGCTGATCCTTGTGGGACTGGAGGAAGCGCCGAATGCCCCGGATATTGCCACCCTGTACCGCGAGACCGCCGCATTTCCCAACCTGCAGGTGATCTCTCTTACATCGGAGCCGGGGTTTGCCTGGAAGAACCCTTCAGACTTCTTAAGAATCAATCCGAAGGACGGAGAATCCGCAATCGTCAATGAAGCGGTGAAGTGGATGCTTTACTTTGACGAAATGAACAATACGGTGAAATGCCGTGTGGCCCCGCTGCCGTGCCACCAGCTGGAGATCATCCGGGGCAGCGGGAGCAATAAGGAGCCGGGGAATCAGGATACCACGGCGTAAACAGGTACATCCGGCAGCCGGAGCGCCCGAAACCCCGGGCATGCGGCAGGCCGCCCTCCGGAGCGAAAGAGAGTCAGAGCATGTTTTCTGTGATGGTTTCCAGTACATTTACGGATATGGAGACGGAGCGCGACGCGATCCACAGCATCGTCGGGCCCTGGCTTCGCCGCGCCGCTTCGGAATACGGGGAGACCGCAAGGCTGATCGATCTCCGCTGGGGCGTCAATACGGAAGGCATGACCGAGGACGAGTCCTCCCGGAAGGTGCTGGAGGTATGCCTGGACGCCATAGATCACTGCGGAGGCCTGCAGATCTGCAT
>OMSM01000157.1 GCA_900313745.1 uncultured Lachnospiraceae bacterium | reverse complement strand
CGTTCAGGTCAAAGCCTACGACCTTGATCTTCTTCGCGAAGGCCACGGCGATGGGCATACCGACGTAGCCCAGCCCGACCAGGGACAGTTTTGCCTCACCGGCTAACAGCTTTTCATATAATTCCATGTATCTCCTCCATATAGGCCGCCGTAACAGTGCGGCGGTCGAATTCCCTCTCCATCTTGGACCGGGCGTTCCTGCCCATGGACGCGCGCTCCGGAACGGAGAGCGCGATGAATTTCTCCAGCGCTTCAATGAGCGATCCCGCGTTCCGCGGCTCGAACAGGAATCCTGTGCTTCCCTCGTCCACGATCTCCCTGCAGCCGCTGATCCTGCTCGCGATCACCGGCCGCGCGGTGGACGACGCCTCCATCAGGACGTTGCTCATTCCCTCATGATATGTCGGCATCACCGCTGCGGAGCACTGGGTGTAAAAACTGTGCATCTCGGTCTGGAATCCGAGCTGCACTATCTCTCCCCTTGCCTCGGCGGCGTCAAGCTGAGCCTGGTAATCTTCATCGCAGTAGCCCACTGTCTGGAAGACCACGCGGTCGGAATGGAGCTGTGCCGCGGCAGCGAGATACTCCTCGATCCCCTTCTCCTTCATCATCCTTCCGACGAAGAGGAAGCGCACCTGGCCGTCCTCCGGATAGGGCTCGGCGCCGTGGGTATTGAGGTCCACGCCTGAACCGGGCACGAGGCGGGAGGACTCTCCCTTTATGCCGAAGCTGTCGAAAATCCCCATGTTTTCCGCATTCTGGAAGAAGACGCAGCGGGCCTTCCTGAGGCCTGCGCGGTAGAGAAGCGTGACCAGTGTCCTCCTCAGTCCCGGCTGCTGAAATGCGGATCCGAGCCCTGTGACGGAAGCGACCGACGGAATTTTAAGCGACGCCGCGGCAAGCCCGCCGTAGACATTCGGCTTGATCGTGTAGGTGAGCACAAGATCCGGTTTTTTCTCCCGCATGAGCTTCCTGTAGGACTGAAGAAGTGCCGCATCCTGCACGGGGTTCATCCCGCGCCGGTTGATGGAGGTGTGAATCACCTCCACGCCCTCCCCCGCGATCTGTCCGGTCTTCACCGTGTCCGGAAGGGAGATCATCACCTTGTGGCCTTCGGCCATCATCGCGCGGGCCAGCTCTATGCGGAAATCATAAAATCCGGCGGAAGAATTGGCCAGAATAAGTATCCTGGACATAATACCTCTAAAACGTTTTATTCCTGGAGAGCCGCGAACTCGGCGTCGTCAAGGCGCCTCACCGCAAGCTCGCTGTACTTCATCATGACAATGCCCTCCGGGTAGCCGCCCAGACGGACATCATTGGCCTTTCCCTTAAGGTTGTTCAAATAGAGCGAGGGCATGTCCACCCCGCAGGCCCAGGCGTGCGGATATCCGCCGCCGTACCTGGGATTGATCTCGGAGAAGATCCACTCGCCGTTCCTGCGGAAGAGGTCGATGTCAATCTGTCCCCTGAATCCTGCCTTCTCCACGAATTCCGCGATCTGGCCGAAGAGCTTCTCATCCGCTACGGAGACCGACTTGTCCGTCTCTCCCGCCCTCATGCGGAGTTTTCTCTTCAGGAAGACCGAGACAAGCCGGCCGCTTATCATGTCGATGTAGCAGTCCGCGCCGTATTCCGGGCAGTCCATGTACTCCTGGATCATGAGGTTGTCGTCGTGGCTGATGAGATTAATGAGCGTATCCTCGTCGTCCACGCGGCAGATATCCATGCTTGCGCTGCCGTCCTCCGGCTTGACGAATACCGGGAAGTCCAGTCTCCCCGCCTCGCGTTCCGCATTGAATTCGGCGAGGTTCCTGCAGCTTATCGCGCTGGAAAGCCCGCTTCTCGTGAAGAGTCCGGCGGTTTTCGCCTTGTGGAAGCACTCCTCCACCAGCGGATACGGGGAGATCATCGGGGTGCAGCCCAGGGCCTTAAAGAGCTCCTGCTCCCTGGCAAGCAGGGACAGTTCGGGATCAATAAGGGAAAAACATCCCCTGACGTCGTATCTCGAGACGATCTGCAGTATGGTCTCCAGGTAATCCGGCGCGGTGATGCGGGGAACGATCTCCCCCTTGTCCGCCACGTAGAGAGCCGGGGCGTCCGGGGAGCAGTCGGTGGCTATGACCATTCCCTCTCCCTTCAGCAGCTCACGGTAATAATCGACAATCTTGCAGCGCGTTCCGGCGCTGAGTATCAGTATATTCATCTTCAGTCTTCCGACGGCTTATCCTCGAGGGATCCCGTCCGTGCAAGCCTCTCCTCCCGGATCCGGGCGAAGTTGCCTTCTATTGCATTGGTGTCCACTGCCACGTCTTCACTGTGCCCGAGCACCTGTTTTACGGTCATCTTCAGGACCTTCACGTCCATCGCGAAGGTCAGGTTTTCCACGTACTCCACATCCAGGGCGAAGCGCCTGTCCCAGTCGACCAGGTTCCTCCCGCTCGCCTGGGCAAGCCCGGTCAGGCCGGGCCGCACGGTGTGGCGGAGCTTCTCCCGCTCCGTGTACCAGGGCAGATACTCCTTTAGCAGGGGCCTCGGCCCGATAAAACTCATCTCCCCCTTAAGGATATTGATCAGCTCGGGGAGCTCGTCCAGGCTGGTCTTCCTGAGAAAGAGCCCGACCTTTGTCAGCCTGTCCCTGTCGGGCAGCAGTTTCCCCTGAGCGTCCCTTCCGTCGGTCATGGTGCGGAACTTGTAGAGCTTGAACACCTTTTCCTGATACCCCGGCCTCTCCTGGGTAAAGAAAAACGGAGAACCTATGCTTACGCGCACCAGAACGATCAGCACCGCCAGAAGCGGACTAAGGATAATCAGCATCGAGAGCGAGAAGACAATATCCAGTAATCGCTTGATAAACCGCTTGTACATCGTCCCTCTACGCCGGCTTTCCGCTCCCTTTTCCGCCCGGGGCAAGCGCCGCGAGGCAGATAAGTGCGAACATGGTTACGGGGTTGCAGGTATGAAACACCCATTCCACCAGCCCGGAGGCGGCAAAAACTGCCGTCGCTGCAAGGGGAACGAGCGCATCAGTGCTGTCCTGACTATCCTTACTATAATAAATCAGCGACGCGCCCATAGCAAGCGCCACGAATACCAGCAGAAGCACCCCTGCGGGAATTCCGAAGTCGTAGGCAGCCTGGATGAAGCTGTTGTGCGCGTGGACCGCGATCTCTCCGTTCTCCAGCGGGACACCCATCTCTTCATGCCCGGTAAGGTTCATCTCCTTAAGATAGCTCCTCCAGATCGCCGTGCGGCCGTTGCTGTAATCCTCTTCCCCGCCGTCGATCCCCCCGGGTTCGGAGGCACGGGCCACCAGGGTCCCGGGAAGCCTGAAAGGCCTTACAGGCAGGCTGCCCTCCAGGCCCGCATTCCGTTCCCGGGCGGCAGTGATCCCGGGCTCCCCTTCGCCTTCCGGCGAATCAGGCGACAAGGACACGTTGAAGCCGTAGTCGAACTGCTTCTCCGGCAGCCCGAGCACACGGTTCATGAACAGGCTGTAAAACCGCTCAATCCGGATGAAATAGCGGGAATTCCAGTTCTCCCCGTGCAGCACCTCGTCCTCGTACCACTCCGTCTCGAAAAGATGAGGCTCCCCCACGATGACAGGCACGATGCGCTGAAGCGAGAATACGGCGGGAAACGCACATATGGTGATCCCGGCGAGCAGCGCGGCGGACGCCGCTGCGCGCCTTATCCTTATGCCAAAACTCCCCTCTCCCGCCGCAGTGACGGCAGTAACAAGGCAGAATACCAGAAGCAGCACGGCCGCAATTCCCGTGCGGGACATGGTCAGGAGAAGGTAAACTCCCACCGTCCCGGCGAAACCGGAATTAACCCGGCTCCTCTTCCTGAAAAACCGGGAGAACGCGACCGCCGCCGCGACGGACAGATACTCCGCCGTGACGGTGACCGTGTGGAACCCCATGGAGTACCTGGTATAGAGGAAAAGCATATAGAAGCGGTGAAGCAGGCAGTAGCCGACCATCCCGGCGAAATTAAGAAGGATCCCGTCACCGGCGATCTTAAGCCATCTGTCCTTAAGCGGACTTACCCGCAGCGCCGCGGCGAGGGCGGCTGCCATCCCGGCGAGGGCAACAGGCCACATCCTGCCGTTCCTGAAGACCACAAGGACAAGGAGCAGGATGACGGCGGAGACCGAGAACACCGAACGGTAAAGCGGGACAGCGGTCCGGCCGGAGCCCTTCGGCTCCGCTTTCCCTGCTGCAGCAGACAGAACAAGAACGGCAGTGAGCGCGATGAAGGCGGCCGCGATCTTCTTCTCCGCAGCCCGGTGCTGAATCTCGTAGAAGCCGTTCATGTACTCGCAGCCGAACCCGATTAAGAGCGCGACAAGGAGAGCGGACACGGCTCCGGACAGATTAAGGAAGAATTCCTTCGTCCGCATTGCGCTCTTCAGTTCGCTCAGAGTAAGGGCTTTTGCGGCGTCCGGAGCTGTCCTGCCGTCTTTCTTGTCCGGCGCCGCATACAGGCAGTACAGGAGGAAGCCTGCGGCGATAACAACGCCGATAATAAAGAGAGTATTGTCGGTGATGCGGTGGTCGAAAAGCTTCATGGGCCAGATCATGACGATCAGTACCGCGGCGGGCAGAACGATAAGCGGGGTGAGGAATGCCCGCACAAAGGAGGCCAGGGTAACCCGCGTATTGCGCTCCGGATGCCTGCGGTAATAAACAAGCACCGGGAGAAGCGCTGCCGCGGCAAGCAGAAGGCAGATCCCCAGGACCATCGCCGTGCGGCGCCGGCCCGCGGGAACCCGGTAGTTCACGCGCATCGCGAGGTGCTTCCCGGGAATGCCCTCGTCCTTAACGAACCCTAAGATGAAGCCGTCCTCCTCCGGGCGGGCATCGGTCAGCCCGATTTCGAAGGACGCCTTCGGGCTCTGAATCATCGCGATGTACTGTGTTCCCGGTATGACGTCCGTGTCGGGAAACACCCTGACCCAGAGAGGGGTATCCGTCCGGTAGAAATTCTCTTTTTCCTTCGAGGTGTAGGGAGATACATACGGATACTTCTCCCCTGCGTCGGGGGCTTCTCCCGCTGCAGAATACCTCCACTCCCCGCCAAGGTGAACGTTTTCGGTGTTGCCCGGGGCGGAGATGTCCTGGATATAGACCAGTTTCGGGGACGCGGGATCGCTGAGCTCATAGAGCCGGAAAGAGAAATCGTAGAGCTCGTTCCAGGAGGGAATATAGAAATCGATGCTGCGCAGGTGGCCGAGTTTTGCCACAAAATACTCACCGGCATCATAGATCTCGAAACCGACGCCGGCCTTGTCCGTCACCTCGGTATCCGAGGATACGCCGAAGCTGTAATCCTGCTTCCAGAGCTTTAATGGCCGGAAAGAGAGAACGAGCGCTGCAAGGATGATAAGAGCGGCGGCGAGATATGCAGATGTCTTTTTTACCGTATATCCGGATAATACTTTCACCATCGCCTCACTTAATGTCTGCTGCCTTATTCATCCGCGGGTCTTTCTCCGGCGCGTCCGGATCCTCCGTCCTCTCGCGGATGACATACTGCGGGGCCCGGTTGGCGGAGATATAGGTCCGGCCGACATATTCGCCCACCATGCCAAGCATGAGAAGGATAAGCCCGCCGAACAGGACCACCGCGCTCATCAGCGCGGAGAAGCCCACCGGCACGTCCGGCCGGACGAATTTCTTGACTATGGTGTAGAGGCCGTAGAGAAAGCCCCCGATCGCGGAGAGGGTCCCGACGAGCGTCGCTATTCTCAGCGGCTTCACCGAGAATGCGGTGAACCCGTTCATCCAAAGGCTGATCAGTTTTGACAGAGTGTACCCCGAGCTTCCGGTCTGCCTCGCGCGGTGATTGACATCGACGTTGACGATATTGGAGGTCGTCCTTAAGACCAGGCCGATGAGGTAAGGATAGGAGTTCTCATAGCGGATGATCTCGTCGGCGACGAACCTGCGCATCGCGAAATAGCTGCTGACAAAAAGGGCCTTCGGCTTGCCGAGCATCCTGTAGGCCATCTCCTCGTTCATCATCGTGCCGAGGTTGCGGAACAGGGAGTGCTGCTTGTGGGCATAGCGGGCGTAGGCCACGTCGGCGCCGTTATCCAGGGCCTCAAGGAGCCTGTCCGCCTCCGATGCGGGGGTCTGCCCGTCGTCGTCCAGACAGATGATCCTCTCCCCGCCAGCCGCGCGGATCCCGGCCATCAGCGCCGCGTGCTGCCCGAAATTCTTCGAGAACAGTATCCCCCTTCGGGACGCTTTCTCCCTGCTGAGATCACAGATAACCTTCCAGACATTGTCCGGGCTTCCGTCACAGACCATGATGATCTCGTGGGTGTATCCCGGGAGAGTTTTCATCTTCTCATCGATCTCCCGCACCACAACCGGAAGCGTCTTCTCCGACCTGTAGCAGGGAATGACATAACTAACGAGCATCGCAGCGTTTCTCCATCAGAATCATCGGCTTCACCTCGCCGTCCGTGCAGCGCACCTCATCGAGCCTTCCGCACGGGATGTACCCGGCGCGGGCATGTGCCGCGAGGGAAGCAATGTTGTCCTCAAAAACTTTTGCGGTCACCGTCCGGATGTCCAGGATCTCCCGGACGCGGTCGGCGCCGAGCTCGAGCATCCTCGAACCGAGCCCTCTCCCGAGGGCGGACTCCTCGCCGATAAAGAGGCCTCCCTCGACGGACTTCGCTTCCCTGTCGTAATCATGGTAGATCACGCATCCGAAGGGCGTACGCCCTTCGTCGCCCAAGCAGGCGATGAGGTGGATGTATTCCCCGGGGATCACCCTGGTCCTGAAGTACTCCCTCTCCTCTTCCTCCGTGAGGAATTCCCTGTACACGTGGTTCATCCGGACCCTGTCCTGGTTGCGCCACCGGACGACCATTCCGCAGTCCTCCTCCCGCATCGGGCGGAGACATACCGCAATATCACTGTTTTTCCGGTCTGCAGGAATAGACATCAAAAAACTCCCCTATCGTATCGGTGAGAACGGGCTCTCCGGGAAGGAATGAGACGTCACCCCCGGATTCCACGACAAAGTATACATCATTTCCGGCAAGCAGTGCCTCACTTAAGCTCCCAGGAAGCCCAAGCGCGTCAAGTTTCTTCTTCTGCAGCGGGGAGAAGGCAAGCCACCCTCCGGCGAGATCCCTGTTGGAGGGCATAAGCTCTTCCCCTCCGCCGGGGACGAACATCTTCTCCGAGAAGTCCACCGTGGAATAAACATCCGTGATATAGAAGCCCTCCGGGTGCGCATCACAGTACGCCTCATAGGCAGTCCGGGCGCGGTTCGTCTCCTCCCGGCTTCCGTACTCCGCTGTGGTCTCCCGGACCCGCCCGGGAAGAATAAGCAGCAGAATCACTCCCGTCACCGCAACCGCGGCAGGTCTTCTCCAGGTTTTCTCCCCGGGAGGCTCCGCCGCCGTAAGGGCGAAGAGTACCATCAGCTCGGTGATCCACAGGCCGAAGGTGATTCTCTCCGGTGCTCTCCCGCGGTACAGAATGAACATCCAGAGTCCCGTGCGGACTGCGAAAAGGGCCGCGGCCTGGCAGAATCTCCCCGCGGCGCTCCCGCCCGCTGCGGCGAGAAACACCAGATACGCGGCGGCGGTAAGCACGGCGAAGGCCGCGTCCGCGCCGCCGGCGAGGGAATGCCTGTACTCCCAGAAGGCCCGACGGAGTTCACCCCCCAATGAGAGGGCTTCTTTTTTATTCCCCGCGGCATGCGCCGCCGCGGCGCTCATCTTCCCTGCGTCCAGGTTGTCATCCAGCGCAAAGTTGTAGTTCTCCAGGAGGAGGACCTCTTCCCTGTCCATTCCGATCCCGGAGTAAAACTCCTCATTGCCCTCGAAGGCCATATACTCCGACGGGCAGCCGACAAAATCGTAAAGCTCCGTCCTCGCGTCGAAAAAAGTCCTGAACGAGCGCCATTCCGGCGAACTCAGCGCGAGACGGTCCGCGCCCTCCCCGGCGAGAATCACCGCCGCGACAAGCGCGATGACCAGGGCGGCCTCCCGCGCGGTCTTTCTCCGGGCGTTCCCGAAGCGTCCCTGCCGGACAAGGCGCAGGATGAGCCCGGTGCCGGCAAGAGGAAGAAGCAGCAGGGCCATCTCGGTCCGGAGAAGGTATGCTGCGGCAAATACCGCGGCGGGAAGAAGGCACTTCCGCACTACGGCGCCTTTTTCCTCCCCGTAGTCCGCAGAGGACATCAGTGCGCCGGCGGCGGCCAT
>OMSM01000060.1 GCA_900313745.1 uncultured Lachnospiraceae bacterium | reverse complement strand
CCGGCGAACTTGTCGGGGTGGTTGACCGCGAATTTGAGCGCGCCTTCTCCGCCCATGGAGAAGCCGCCGATGTAGTTGTCCTCCCGCCTGTCGGAGGCCGGATACCAGTTGTAGATCATCGGCATCAGCTCCTCGGTAAGGTAGTCGTACGCGTTGAAATTATTGCCGAAGAGCTGGCAGTTGGAGAACCGGCTGTTGCTTGCGGACGGCATGACGACGATGAGATTCCGCTCGCAGGCGTAGGTCTCGATCTTGGTCCTGCGGACCCAGGTGGAGGAATCGTCGCTTCCCCCGTGGAGGAGCCAGAGGACCTTCAGTTTTCTATGGGATTCGTAGAACTCCCTCGGGGACTCCCCGTACGGGACATCCGGAACGATTATATGCGTTGTATGCATGCCCTGCAGGGAGGGGCTGCTGCTGTTTAATTCAATCAATGCCATCTTGTCACCTCATACATTTCCCGGAAGAATGGGGCGTTTTCCGGGCCTGCCGGAAGAACCGGGCAGCTTATACGCTTTCCAGGAAGAAATCGAGCACCCGCTGGATATAGGAATCCACAAAGGTATAGTTGTGCGCGTAATCCTTCCGGATCTCGAAGGTCGCTTTAAGGCCGAGGCCCCGGATGTAGTCGCGCATCTTCAGCCAGTCCTCGTAGCTGATGTCCATGTCGCCGATGCCGAAGAGGAGCCTCGGCGGATTGTCCAGTTTTGCAAGGTCCGCGAACCGGTCGTAGACATTCTCGTAAGAGGCCAGATACTCCTCCAGCTCGCCTCTCTCATTGGCCATCAGCATCTTCTTGCCGGTAGGGTTGAGGGGGATCTCGTCGAGCGGGACGTGCATGTTGACGGCCGACACACCGAGGATGGCCGCCGCTCCGAAGAGCTCGGGGTGGTTCACCGCGTACATCATCGCGCCCTGTCCGCCCATGGAGAAACCGCTGATGAAGTTGTCCTCCCTCCTGTCCGAGACCTGCGGAAACCAGTTGTAGACGAGGGGCATCAGCTCCTCGGTCAGGTAGTCGTACATGTTGAAGCCGATGAAGCAGCCTTCCTTCGCGCTCCAGTTGGAGTACGCGGAGCCCATGGCCGAGGGCATCACGACGACCAGGTTCCGGTCGCAGGCGTACCGCTCGATATTGGAGTAGCGGACCCACTCCGTCGCGTCCCCGCCGCCGCCGTGCAGCAGCCAGAGGACCTTGTACTTCTCCCCGCTGGTGTAGAAGTCCTTTAAGCTCCTGCCCATGGGAGGATTCGGCAGGATGACCGTCACATTGGTATTTGTGCCCAGGCATCTGCTTGCTATGTTCATTGACTGAATCGCCATTTTCTTTCTCCTGTTGTGCTTCCCGGGATGCTCCTGACCTGTCCCCGGATACTCCGCAGCGGTATCCCGCAGACCGGAGCCCGTTTGGACCGAAGCCTGCCTTAAGGGTACACCGGCTCCCGCTTAAGCGGCAGCCAGCTGTCCATTGCCAGGCCGAGGCAGTGATCCCAGAGCGCCATCTCGTGCCCGTACCCTTCGAAGACCGTGAGCTCCGCCTTCGCCCCGGCATCCTTAAGAATCTGATGCTCCGCCTTCATCCAGTCCACGATGACGCCTTCCCCGCTGCCGACCGCCATGGTGATGTCCGGGTACTCCAGGCCCTCCGCCAGGCCCTTTCTAAGGGTGTTGCCGAGGTCGTAGACGGAGCCGTCCAGCTCGTCGGGCGGAAGGAAAGTTTTCTCATAAATCCTGAGGGGCGCCTCGCCCCTGGACAGGATCCCTTTTAAAAGGTCCATATTAAGCCCCAGCGGAACGCCTCCGGAGATGTCGATGCAGGCCCGGTACAGGTCCGGCCTGCGGATGGCCGCCGCCAGCGCGCCGCTTCCGCCCATGGCGTAACCCATGATGAAGCTGTCTTCTCTTGCGGGAGAGGCGGCAAAAAGCGACCGGACGACCTGCGGCAGCTCGTCCGTGAGGAAGGTCCCGCTCCTTATGCCGTAGTCCGTATCCAGGAAGAAGCTGTTCGGAAGGGAGGGGATCACCAGCATGACGCAGTTTTTCTGAGCGTATGCCTCCGCGTTCGTATACCGGATTACGGCGCTGCCGTCCTCCCCGCCGCCGTGCAGCAGGCAGATGGTCTGGAAGCGCATGCCCTCCCTATAGGGGAAGCGCCCCTCTCTCCCGCCGGCCGTGAGCGCGTCCGTGGGATACACAATGCTTATATTGACAAAACTCCCCAGTATCTCGGAACGATAGTTAAACTGCATCAGTCCCATAATTCATCCCTATTTCACATTGCGGACGCAGAAAGGCTGATGCTTTTCCGCGTCCGCAATGATTCGTACTGTTT
>OMSM01000221.1 GCA_900313745.1 uncultured Lachnospiraceae bacterium | reverse complement strand
AGGGCGCCAGCCCGGCGCGAGCGGGACATCTGTCACGCGAGCGCGCATGGCGCAGTATTCATCAAAAGGACCAGCCCGGCGCGGGACGAAGTCCTCCGGACGCCGGGCTTAATTTCCAATCTCGCTCACCTGGTGAACATAGTCGTCAGAGCGGTTCTCGTAGGTGATGATCTGATCCTCCGACGCATACTTCATTCCAAGTTCGGTAATCGCGATGTACTTGACTTCGTCAAGGTTTATGGTGCTGTGAACCTCCACCTCACGCTGGTCATTCTGGGCCTTCAGGGTCTTGATCTGGTTCTCCAGCGAAGTGACGCTGTTCTTTGCCGCCGTGACATTGCTCATCAGCATGACATAGTGAATTCCCATGATAAAAAGCAGCGCGAACATTGCTACCGCGATAAGGCTCTTGAGCAGCACGGAAGCAAAACTTCCGCTTCTCCGCGGTGCAGTTTTCCGGCGGACATCTTCCTGCCGGCGATTATCCCTTTCGGGGTACACCGCCCTTGCTGCCGAACCATATACATAATGGCCAGAGGTGCTGCGGGCATAAGAATTCGTCCTGCCCGACTGGTCGTTTCTGTACTCCCGGCTGTCACGCAGTGATGAAGGTCTTCCGTATATTCTGCTGTTGTTGTAATAACCTCTGGAACTCACTTTTTCTCCGGCCCTTATGTTTCAGGGCTTTTCCCCTCTCAAGACTGCGGATCGTCATTCCGCTCAAATATCCTTAGTTTTGCGCTCTTCGCGCGGCTGTTCATCTCTGTCTCGGCAGGACTTGGCCTGATCGCCCGTTTCGTAACCTGATGTCCCTTCGATTTCCTCCCGCAGACGCATACCGGAAACTCGGGCGGACATATGCAGGGGTTTTCTGCTGTACGGAAAGCCGTCTTAACAATTCTGTCCTCCAGGGAGTGGAACGTAATTACAGCGATTCTTCCTCCGGGAGACAGCCTGTCAATCATCCCTCCCAGAGAGTTCTGCAGCACCTCCAGTTCCCTGTTGCAGGCTATCCTTATCGCCTGGAAGGTTCTCTTGCAGGGATTTCCGCCCTTCTCCTGCATTTTCATCGGAATGGATGTCCGGATGATGGCGGCCAGCTCTCCCGTTCTCTCGATCGGGGCCTTCTCCCTCTCCTTCACTATCTTCTCTGCGATCCGGGCGGCGAAGCGCTCCTCGCCGTATTCCTGCAGTATCCTGGTCAGTTCCTCCCGGGACCAGGAATTCACTATATCTCTTGCGCTGAGGGAAGCATCCTGATCCATCCGCATATCCAGCGGAGCGTCCTGGCTGTAGGCAAATCCCCTCTCGGCGTTATCCAGCTGGTAGGACGAGACTCCGAGATCCAGCAGTATTCCGTCCACCTGACCTATTCCTAGGCTGTCCAGTACTTCGGCAAAATTCTCGTAATTATTTCTTACCAGAGTGCACCGGTCCCTGTAGACCGTAAGGTGTCTTCCTGCCGCTTCTATCGCATCGGCATCCTGGTCGATCCCGATCAGCCTACCCTCCCCGGAGAGTCTTGCCGCTATGCGGAAGGAATGCCCGCCGCCTCCCAGCGTTCCGTCGACATAGATGCCTTCCGGGCGTATATTCAGCCCCTCGATCACTTCGTTAAGCAGTACGGATTCATGACGGAATTCCATCGTCCAACTCTCTCTTGCGCTTCCGGTTCTCCGGTAAATTATCTTCTCGCGATCTCCTCAGCCGCAGCGCTTCCGGTGACCTCCGCCCACAGTGCGCTGTCCCAGATCTCCAGTTTCTTCCCGATGCCTGCAATCATCACGTCCTTGTCGATCCTTGCCGCATCTCTCAGATAGGGAGGAATCAGTACTCTTCCCTGCTTGTCCATCTCGACGTCCGTTGCTGTCGAGAGGAAATAGCGGCGCTTGATACGGTTGTCCTCAATAGTCTCGGGCAGTTCCGTTATCTCCGAGGCAAATTTCATCCATTCCTCGTTGCTGTACGCATACAGGCAGCTGTCGTAGCCCTTCGCTACAACGAACTGCCTTCCCAGCTCATCCCTGAATTTGGATGGAATAATCAGCCTCCCCTTCTCGTCCAGGGAATGGCTGAACTGCCCCATAAACATAAGAAATCACCGTATACAGCGTTTTAAGATCGACGTCGGCTGGCGGACAGGCTCTTCCGGAATCGGCAGATGAGCCGCATATCTCCCTTTCGAACCATTTCCCTCCACCTGCAACTATAATAACTCCACATCGCTCCCTTTTCAAGCAAAAACAGGCCAAAAATAAAAGAAAGTACCGGTTTTCCGGTACTTTCTCCTATGTCGCCAAACTTGTCCGATATTGCCCTTCAGAGGTGAATTCTCATGAGTTTTTGTTCTCTTCCGGTTCCTTTGTGGAGGGAAATGGAACGAATTCGCCCTTCTTTATTCTTATTATGCAGAAGAGCCAGATAAGAAAAGAGGCGGCAGCCATCGTAAGTCCCAGGGCCAGCGATACCGGGATGCCGGTATGGCCGATATAAAGCTGATCCGTGCGGATTGCCTCGATCCAGGCGCGGCCGATTCCGTAGACAAAGAAGTAGATCAGGGTGATCTCTCCGTGGAAACGCTTTCTCTTCATCAGGAAGAAGAGAAGGATAAGCAGCCCGAGGTTCCAGAGACTTTCGTAGAGGAAGGTCGGGTGAACCTGAATATAATTGGTTCCTGCCGCCATATGCGCGCGGATGGTCTCATCAATATCCCGCTCTCTTACCATTACGGCAGGAATTCTCATGGCGAAAAGCGAATCCGTATACCTTCCGAACACCTCCCGGTTCATGAAATTGGCAAAGCGGCCGATGATCTGGCCGAGGACCAGCCCGTACGCCGCCGTATCCAGCACCTGGTACAGGTTCAGTTTTTTCCTGCGGCTGTACAGGCAAAGGGTGAGAACACCCGCAATCACGCCGCCGTAGATTGCGAGTCCTCCGCCCCTTAAATTGAAAATCTGAATGAGATTATCCTTGTAGGAATCCCAGAAGAAAATAACATAGTATGTTCTTGAGCCGAGAATACAGAAAATGATCATCTCCACCGAGACGTCCCAGTAGACATCCGGATTCTGTCCGGTCATCTTCCCGACTTTCGCCGCCAGGGCTATGCCCAGAAGCATTGACGCGGCGAGTATGACGCCGTACCAGGCAATGGTGAAGCTCCCGATCTGAATAATCTTCGGGACATCCTTCAGGTATATGCCCAGATGGGGAAAGGCGATATCCATCGTTCCCATAATATCCGGCATGGTTCATTCCTCCGTCGTTTGATGTGCTGCCGCTCTGAAGCGCCGCTTTCTTTATCCTTAAGACATTTGTCAGACGTTAAAGCGGAAAAGAATGACATCTCCGTCCTTCACCACATAGTCCTTGCCTTCCATTCCGACGAGACCCTTCTCTCTCGCCGCCGAAAGCGATCCCTCCCTTAAGAGGACTTCATAGTTGACCACTTCCGCCTTGATGAAGCCGCGCTCAAAATCGGAGTGAATCTTGCCCGCGGCCTGCGGCGCCTTTGTCCCGATCTTTATGGTCCAGGCCCTGGTCTCATCCTCACCGGCGGTAAGGAAGCTCATCAGCCCGAGTGTGGTGTAGCTTGCTGCGATGAGCTTATCAAGTCCCGATTCCTTAATTCCCAGCTCGCTTAAATACTCCGCCTTCTCATCATCGTCGAGTTCGGCGATCTCCTCCTCGATGCGTGCGGAGATCACAAAGACCTGAGCGCCGTTCTCCGACGCGTACTTCCTGACCGCTGCGACGCCCGCGTTGCCCGCGCCGTCATCCGCGAGATCCTCCTCGGAGACATTCGCGGCGTAGATTACCGGCTTCCCTGTTAAAAGGCTGTACCCGGAAAGGTATTTCCT
>OMSM01000133.1 GCA_900313745.1 uncultured Lachnospiraceae bacterium | reverse complement strand
CAAAACAGCATCCGCTGTTTTGGCTCAGAGGGGTATATGATTTCATATCCGGACAGGGCAGCCAGACAGGAAAACGGAATATACCGCTGGAGATGCGAGGTGGAAGCGGAGTATGAAAAGCGCGCAGGCGTTTATGCCATGACAGCCTGCCTTATCATAGCCGCTTTCATTATGATTTTCGGGATGATTCTTTCAATTCCGGAGAAGGACTGGGCGACCCTTGGCATCATTGCCGGATGTGATGCGGTATTCATGGGAATTTCATCGTTCATCATCTGGCTCTGCTACAGGTCGGCGGACGGCTATTTCAATGTCTATGAGCTCACCGACGAGTATGTGAAGTCGGGAACCGGCCGTTATGCAGTCTATTTCTACTTCCGGGAGACAAAGAGCATTACGTTCACAGGAAAGTATATCGAACTTAAGGGAAATGCCAAATCTCTCCGGGTATATGTACCCTCGGAGGATTATTCCCTGGTGAAGGGACAGA
This sequence comes from uncultured Lachnospiraceae bacterium, assembly GCA_900313745.1. GTDB lineage: Bacteria > Bacillota > Clostridia > Lachnospirales > Lachnospiraceae > CAG-791. The sequence continues at coordinate 2,346 of OMSM01000133.1, read as the reverse complement.
TGACAAACCACATCCCGGGAACGGCGGAGGTGTTCTATCTACCGTGATTTCCGGAGCATAAGACAGCACAGGGAGACTTCAGATGAGACAGATTTCGATCCGGGTAAACGCGGAGAAGGAGACCGGAAAACTTCTCCACGACTGGCGCTACATCGGTTACGACGAGTGCAACTACACCTATACACCGGAGGGCAGGGAGCAGCTTTCCAGGTTCGGGAAGCTCCCCGATGCACCTTATTTCGTCCGGACCCATTTCCTTTTCTGCACGGGCAACTGCCTTGGGAGCTTCAAATTCGGTTCCACGAATGTCTATACCGAGGACCGGGACGGAAACCCGGTATATGATTTCGAGTACGTCGACAGGATTATGGACACGATACTCGAAACCGGCAACAAGCCCTTCGTTGAGATGGGCTTCATGCCGATGGATCTGGTGGACAGAGGGTATCTCAGGCCTTCCAGGGGGATCTGGGACGACTACGGCCACTACAAGGATCTGGGCTGGAGCTGCCCGCCGAAGGATTACGCGAAGTGGCACGCGTTCATTCACGAGGTGTGCGCGCATCTTAAGGAGAGGTACGGCGAGAATGAAGTAAACGGCTGGTATTTCGAGCTCTGGAACGAGCCGGATATCTTTTACTGGAGCGGAACGGCCGCCGAGTACTGCAGACTCTTTGACTATACGGAGAATGCCTTCCACAGCGTCCTGCCCGATGCAAGGCTTGCCGGTCCCGCAGTAACGGGGATCTTCCCCGGGACGAATTCGGAGGCCTTCTTCCGCTTCTTCCTGGAACACTGCAGAAGAGGAACCAATTACTGTGACAGCAGCACAGGAACAAGGCTTGATTTCATCACCTTCCACACCAAGGGAGGAGGATTCCCCTTTGACCTTCACGCGAAGAAGGCGGTTCCCTCGGTCGAGAGGCTTGTCTACCAGGTAGACCAGGGGATGAAGATCATTGAGGAGTTCGGTTACGGTGATCTGGAGGTTGTTCTTTCCGAGGCGGATCCCGACGGCTGGGCTGCGGGAGGCATCCACGACAATCCGAACATGGTCTTCCGGAACACGGAGTATTATGCCTCTTATGTCGCCTCCGCCTTTGAGAAGATCGGCAGGCTTTCGAAGAAGTACAAAACTCCGATCAGGCCGCTGTCCTGGGCATTCATGTTCCCCGGGGAGCGCTGTTTCGAGGGAACGAGAACCTTCTCGACCCAGGGCATCGACAAACCGGTATTTAATCTCTTCAGGATGTACTCACGGCTCGGAGACCGCAGCCTGGAATTCTCCTGCGACGGAGCGAAGGATCTGGAGGAAAGCATCCGGGAATCGGATGTAAACGGTACTTTCGATACGGGAAATTACACAGGCGAGGGGGAAGACACGGATATCTCCGGTTTTGCCGCCTGCGGGGAAGACGGGATTATCCGGATCCTGGCATACAGCCACAACAACGACAGGGACATGCATGAGGAGAACGAGTTAAATGTCACGGTAAGCGGGCTTCCGGACAGTACCGTCCGGGTTCGCCACTTCCGCATTGACCGGGATCATTCCAACGCCTGCACGGTGTGGAAGGCCCTGGGCGAGCCGCTTTTCCCGGAGGGGGATGAGTACGCGGCGATCAAGGCGAGGGACGGCCTGGAGGAACTGGAGGAAGCGTCAGAGATGGGCACGGAAGGCGGAGCGCTCAGGATTTGTTTCCGCATGCCGGCTCATGCGGTATCCCTAATTGAGATCGGATGACGAGGAAACACCGGATTCTAAAAATGCAGATAAGGAGCAGGACGAAAAGTGCGGAGCAGGGAAGAAATCATTAAGGCGTTTAAACAGCAGAAAATGTTTTTCGCGGTTTTCTCCGGGAGTATCCCGGGAATTCCTTATGTGATCAACAACCGGGAGAGCTATCACGACGAGGTCAGGCTCTTCGCTAAGGAGGAAGACGCGAAGAAGTGGTGCGAAGAAATGTCGGAATCCCTTGGAAGCCTGGAAGAGAGGCCGGTTGAGGGGGCGGGCATCCGCACTTTCTGTGCGACGCTTCATAATATCGGCGTGGATGCCGTGGTCTGGAACGACGGTGAAGCGGAGACGGAGCTTGAGCTGGAGGAGGCCTTCATTATTCCCGATTTCAGCAAGCTTCCCGCAGAGAAGCAGCCGCTCATGAATCCTTCCCTTCAGATTTCGGCGATTTATTTCCTTCAGGAGCTTCGCAGGGAGAAGGACCCGAAGTTCAGCAAAACTCTTCCCGCGCTGCACGAGGAGATGATCGTCAACCTTGCCCGTGCGGATTTCTATCTTGCCGGACGCCTGGTTGAGCAGGACGGGAAGCAGCTCCCCGCCCCCCTCGT
>OMSM01000059.1 GCA_900313745.1 uncultured Lachnospiraceae bacterium | reverse complement strand
ACGCCGAACATGGGCGGGCTGATGATCCTTCTCGCACTGGTCCTGACCGGCGTCTTCTGGGCGACCGTCCGGCACTGCAGCGAGATCTTTCCGGTGCTTATTCTTACGGTGGGCTTTGGTGCGGTCGGCTTTGCCGACGATTACATCAAGGTGGTACTTAAGCGCTCCAAGGGCCTCTCCATCAGGCAGAAGATGATCTGCCAGATCGGCTTCGCACTGCTTTTTGCATGGTACGCCTCGACGATCCACCACATTCCCTTCGCAATGATCATCCCCTTCGGCGGCGGCCGGACCGTTGACCTGGGATTCTTTAATATTCCGGTGCTGCTCTTTATCGCCGTCGCAACAGTCAACGGAACCAACTTTACCGACGGGGTGGACGGGCTTGCCTCGAGCGTCACAGCCATCGTCGCCGCGTTTTTTACCCTCGTAGCTTCCTTCGTCGGATCCAATGTCGCCCCGCTCGGCGCGGCGATGATCGGTGCGCTGATGGGGTTTCTCCTCTTTAACGCGCATCCCGCAAAAGTTTTCATGGGAGATACGGGTTCGCTTGCGCTTGGAGGTTTTGTTACGGGGATGGCATATATGCTTCAGATTCCCCTGTTTATTCCCATTGTAGGCTTCATTTATTTCATCGAGGTCGTCTCGGTGATCATCCAGATCGTGTATTTCAGGAAGACACACGGTAAGCGCTTCTTCAAGATGGCGCCGATCCATCACCACTTTGAGCTCTCCGGATGGTCGGAGACGAAGGTGGACGCGGTGTTCACCATTGTCACCGTGCTTCTTTGCGGTCTCTCCTTCATCGCGCTGAGATAAGCAGGATAAGAACGGCAAAACTTAAGGCTGCGCGGTATTATCCCGGACGTGCCGGGAAGCCCCGCGCGGCACTGCAGCATAGAATAAGGTCAGGAAGTATAAGGAAATGATCAGTTTTGAAGGAAAAAAAGCGTTGGTCATCGGAACAGGAATCAGCGGAGTCGGCGCGGTTCATATTCTGCGCGCCGCAGGAGCTTCGGTGACTGTTCTTGACGAGAATGAGAAGAAAACCCCGGATGATATCCGCGGCGCTCTTGACGAGGCAGATCAGGGAGAAACCGAAATCGTCGCAGGGAAGCTTCCGGAGGACCGGTATGATGAGTTTTCCCTTGTTGTCCCCAGTCCCGCCGTGCCGTCCGACACCGGTGTTGTAGCAGCGATGAAGGAGAGGGGCGTTCCGGTCTGGTCCGAGATCGAGCTGGGGTACAGAATGGCCCCGGGGCGCGTTCTGGCTATTACCGGGACGAACGGGAAGACAACGACGACAACCCTTGTCGGCGAGATTATGAAGGCCTTCTGCCCGGATGTGTACGTCGTCGGAAACATCGGTTTCTCCTATGCGGGAATTGCCGACAGGACAGGGGATGACCCGACCTTCGTTGCCGAGGTCAGCTCATTCCAGCTGGAGAACGTGGAGGAGTTTAAGCCTGCGGTCTCGGCGATCTTGAATATCACTCCCGACCACCTGAACCGGCACCACACGATGGAGAACTACATCGCGGCGAAGGAGGCTGTTGCGGCAAGGCAGACAAAGGACGAGGTCTGCGTGCTCAACTACGAGGATCCGGTGCTGAGAGAGTTCGGGGAGAACAGGTGCCCTGCAAGGACAGTGTTCTTCTCCTCGAAAACCAGGCTTGAGGACGGATATTATCTCGACGGGGAAGTGATTTTCGCGGCGGAAGAAGGAAAAGGCGTTCCTCTGATGAGCGTCCGGGAGATGAAGCTTGTCGGCGTCTGCAATGCAGAGAATGTCATGGCGGCAATAGCGATTGCAAGGGCCGCGGGCGTACCGATGGAGACGATTATTCCGGTGGTGAAAAGTTTTAACCCGGTTCCGCACCGGATTGAGTTCGTTGCCACCAGGAGGGGCGTGGATTATTACAACGATTCCAAGGGAACCAATCCGGATGCCGCAATTCAGGGAATCCGGGCGATGACCAAGCCCACAGTCCTGATCGGCGGAGGATATGACAAAGGCAGTACGTACGACGAGTGGGTCGAGGCCTTTGACGGGAAGGTCAAGGAAATCGTCCTTATCGGCCAGACGAGGGAAGCGATAGCGGAGTGCTGCAGGCGCCACGGCCTTACGGCAATTACTCTCTGCGACACTTTTGAGGAAGCGCTCAGTCACTGCACCGAGGTGGCGGAGCCCGGCGACGCCGTGCTGCTTTCCCCCGCGTGCGCGAGCTGGGGAATGTTCCCGAATTACGAGGTAAGAGGCGAGAGGTTTAAGGACTATGTCACAGCCCTATAATTCCGGAAGAAGACCGGGAACAGCCGGATATCCGTCCGGGACGGGAAACGCGCCCGGAAGGACGGGAAGACAGGAGCACAGGCCGGCGGAGGAAATGCCCCGGCGCGCTGCGAGGTGGAACTGGTCGGATATATCGCTGGTTTTTATGATCCTGTTTATCCTTGCCTTCGGGCTTATTATCCTGTATTCCGCCAGCTATTATGACGCCGCGATGAACCGCGAGAGCAATTATGATCCCATGTTCTATCTTAAGAAGCAGGGGACCTGGATGATGCTCGGCCTTGCGGCGATGTTCCTTGGATCGCTGATTCCCTACCGCTTCTGGTGGAAGGTATCGTACGCGGCATACTTCGGATCCCTCCTTCTGGTGGCTGCCTGCCTTGCGTTCCCGAAGGTGAACGGCGCTCACCGCTGGATCCGGCTTGGGAGCTTCAACCTGCAGCCGGCGGAGCTCGTGAAAATTGCCGTGATCATACTCATGGCAAGGTTGATTGTCACGAATGGGCGCAAACTGAAATATCTCAGGACGAATTTCATCATAATGGTGATGCCGGTCATCGCGAGTGCGCTGATTTACGGGATAAACAGCAACCTTAGTTCTGCAATAATCGTGACGATGATCGCCTTTTTCATGCTGTTTGTCGGCGAGGAGAAGTGGCTGAGATTCTTTGTGGTTACTGGGCTGCTTGTGGCAGCCGCGGCGCTCGTTGTTCACCTTGTCCTCAGCAATACGAGTTCCACTGCGGTGGAGGGAGCCTACCGCTTCCGCCGCATCATTGCGTGGCAGGATCCCGAGGCATATGCGGCCACATGGGGCTTTCAGACGATACAGGCACTCTACGCCATCGGTTCCGGCGGGTTCATGGGAAAGGGACTTGGCAGGAGCCTGCAGAAGCTCTCCAATATCCCTGAGGTGCAGAACGACATGATCTTCTCGATCATCTGCGAGGAGCTCGGGCTGTTCGGTGCGATCGTCGTGCTTCTGATGTTCGGCTATCTCTGCTACCGTCTGATGGTGATCGCGGAGAACGCCAGGGATATCTACGGTTCGCTTCTGGTTGTCGGCGTGCTTGCGCACATCTCGGTCCAGGTGCTGCTGAACATCGCGGTGGTGACCAATACGCTTCCCAATACAGGCGTGACGCTGCCGTTTATCAGTTACGGCGGGTCTTCGGTGCTGTTTACCCTGGCGGAGATGGGAATCGCGCTCAATGTGGCGCGTTCGGCAAAACTGACGTAATTGTTTGGAGATCGGGATGGACGAACTTAGTGTCCGGGAGCGCGCCAAGGCGCTCAGGGACGCGGAACGCAGCGAAAGAAAAGAGGAGCGGAGAAAACAGCGGGACTGGCGCAGAGCGGGAAGGCAGTATAAGCGCCAGCTGTTCTACGAGGAGCACCGGAAGGGGATTATCCGGCTGGCCGTGCTCGCCTCGGTGCTCGCCGTGGTTTCCGGCGTACTCTACTATGTTTATACCAGCCATGAGGTGACGAAGATAACGGTTACCGGCAATACGCTGCACTCCGACGATGAGATCATCCGCACGGTCACCGCGGGACGCTTCGGGAACAACACGATTTACTTAAAGCACAGGTATGAGGGAAAGGAGATCACGGACATCCCTTTCGTGGAGAAACTGGTCGTGGAGATCCCCGACAGGGACGAGATCCGGATCACGGTCTACGAGAAAGCGCTTGCAGGTTATGTCAACTATCTCGGGTACTACATGTATTTCGCCCGGGACGGCACGGTGGTGGAAGCTTCCGACGATAAGGTTGCAGGAATACCTGAGGTTACGGGATTATCCTTCAGCCACATCGTGATGCATGAGAAGCTTCCTGTGGAGAATACGGGGATCTTCGAGAGGATACTTGACGTAACGCAGCGGCTTAACAAATATTCTCTGACGGTGGACAAGCTCTATTTTGATCATTCCGGCAACCTTACACTGTACTATGGGGATGTCCGGGCGTATCTCGGAGCGGACAATTACACGGATGAGAAGATCTCGAATCTCTCGCATATCCTGCCTGAACTGGAGGGAAGAAGCGGAACGATAGACCTGTCCGGATACACGCCGGATCAGCAGATTATTTCATTCACTGATAAAAAACCGATTGAATAATCGGGTGGACGATTGTATTATAAAAAGGACGTACTGTCTTCAATTTCATGCTGATTTTGCCCGGAGTACTGGTTTTGCGGGCGTTGCGGACAGTACCTGGAATGCCATCTTGTTAAACGCGGAGCGTTTATTCATTGTAATTAAGTAAGGAGACACAGCCCTATGATCGAAGTAAGAGAAGACAACAGAGAATCCGCCTGCAAAATAATTGTTATCGGTGTCGGCGGCGGCGGAAACAACGCAGTTACCCGCATGGTGACTGAGGCAGTTACTGGTGTTTCTTTTATCGGAATCAATACAGACAAGCAGGCTCTGGACGCGTGCAAGGCACCGAAGCTGCTCCAGATTGGCGAGAAGACGACCAAGGGGCTCGGCGCCGGCGCAAATCCGGATACCGGAGAGAAGGCAGCGGAGGAGAGCGCGGAGGAAATCGCTGAGGCGATCAGAGGCGCAGACATGGTATTTATCACCTGCGGAATGGGCGGCGGAACCGGCACCGGAGCGGCGCCTGTTGTCGCAAAGATCGCCAAGGAACAGGGCATCCTTACTGTGGGCGTTGTGACCAAGCCTTTCCGTTTCGAGGGTACCGTCCGAATGAAGAGGGCGGTTGCGGGCATTGAGAAGATGAAGCCCAACGTGGATACCATGATCGT
>OMSM01000326.1 GCA_900313745.1 uncultured Lachnospiraceae bacterium | reverse complement strand
TGCGACGAGCGGAACGACCGGCAGTGCCAAGCGGGTGTTTTATTCAGAACAGGATTGTGAGAATACGATCCGCCTGTTTATGGCGGGCCTCGGTGAACTGGTCTTCCCAGGCAGTGTGACCATGATCTGCATGCCATTCTCGGGGCCGCACGGTCTGGGTGAGCTGATCAGTGAAGCCATCCTGCGCCTCGGTGCAAAGCCTCTGAAGGTCGGCTGCGGCTGCAGCTTCGAAGAACTGCGGCAATGGATGGAGAACGAGAAACCGGATACCTTTGTCGGGATGCCGGTGCCGCTCCTGTCCATGCTGCGGGTACTGGGAAAAGGAAGTCTTCAGCGCGCTCTGATCAGTGCGGATGCGTGCCCGGAAAGTCTGGTGCGCTCCTGCGAAGAGATTCTTGGAAGCCGCCTGTTCCCGCACTACGGCTCACGCGAAATGGGCCTCGGCGGCGCCATCACCTGCCAGGCGCATGCGGGGATGCACCTGCGGGAAAATAATGTGATCGCGGAGATCATCGATGAAAACGGCAGGCCTCTGCCGGACGGCGAGACAGGCGAGCTTGTCATCACGACGATCGGCATGGAGGCGATGCCGCTGATCCGCTACCGCACGGGAGACTTCACCCGGATTCTGCCGGGGATCTGCCCCTGCGGAAGCAGCGTGATCCGGCTCGACCGGGTGCACCGGAGAGCCGCCGTCAGCCCGGAAGCGGGAAGAGCAGGAGCGGAGAAACCGGAAGCCGTCAGCCACGGCGCGGGAAGACCGGGCGGCATGGAGGATCTCGATGAGATTATTTTTGCCCATCAGGAGACGGCGGATTACCGGGCCTCGCGCCGGGAAGACGCGTATCAGATCGAACTGCGGACCGTTCCGGCAGCCGATGCGCGGCAGGTCGGAGAGGAGATCGGCAGCAGGCTGACGAAGCAGTTCCCGCGATGCAGCTTCACAGTGGAGAGCAGGTCCGCGCAGCCGGAGGACACCGCGATGTATCCGGGCAAGAGGGTGATTACAGACAGGAGATGAGCCGTATGGATCAGATGGAATATCAGATGAAGACAGTGACTGCGCGCGGACACGAAGTGCCGCTCGTGACGTTTCCCCTGCTCGAGGAGACCGGCCTTGTGCGCGCGGTGTTTACAACGCGGCAGGGCGGCGTCAGCGAGGGGCCCTACGCAGCACTGAATCTGGGCCTCGGCAACGAGGACACGGAAGAGAACAAGCGGGAGAACTACCGCATAGCGGCAGAGGCGCTGGGCTGCACGGAGGCGGATGTCGTCCTCTCCCAGCAGACACACACGACCAACGTACGCGTCGTGACGGAGGAAGACCGCGGCAAGGGCACCGTCCGGGAGCGGAATTACAAGGACGTTGACGCACTGGTCACGGATGTGCCGGGGCTGCTGCTCGTGACACTGCACGCGGACTGTACGCCGCTTTATTTTGTCGATCCGGAACACCGGGCGATCGGGCTTGCCCATTCGGGATGGCGTGGGACCGCGGACCGGATGGGAGCGTGCACACTCCGTGTGATGAAAGAGACCTACGGGACGGATCCGGCCAGGGTGCTGGCGGCGATCGGACCGGTGATCAGCGTGCGCCACTATGAAATCGGACCGGAAGTGGCCGCGGAATTTGAAAAGACGTTCGGCGAAGAAGTGTGCAGACAGGAAGGGATTCTGCTGCCCGGGCGGGGCGACCGGCTCATGCTCGATCTCGAGCGGGCCAACCGGCTCGTGCTGCTGCAGGCAGGGATTCTGCCGGAGCACCTCGTCAGCACCGGACTGTGTACGTTTGAGCATGCGGATCAGTTCTTCTCGCACCGCGCCGTGGCCGGCGGAAAGCGCGGCAACTGCGCGGCGATGATGTGCCTGAAAGGCTGATCAGTTCTGCGTGTTCCGCGTTAAGCTGCGCAGTCAGGTCTTCTTACAGCGCACCGAATTGCGCAAAATTTTTTACAATGTTATAGTCAGATTGAAGAGTTACGGGGAGTCACGGGGAGAGTCACGGGGACAGGT
>OMSM01000474.1 GCA_900313745.1 uncultured Lachnospiraceae bacterium | reverse complement strand
TCCGGCGCCCGGCCGCAGCCCGCCGCAAGAAGCCCTGCCGCAAGAAGCGCAGCAGCAAGTCTCTTTTCAGTTCGTGATAACCATGTCGCCTTCATCGAGTCCCTTAATAATCTCCGTATAGCTTCCGACAGTGATGCCTGTCTCCACTTCCTTGTACGTCCGGATTCCCTTTTCGTCCAGATAATAGACCACCGTAGTCCCGTTGATTGTCGCCAGGGAGTTCTTCGGCACGGCGAGGCAGTTCTCCGAGCCCGAGATCACCAGCACTATCTTTCCCGCCGCCTTGTCCTGCAGGGCATAACTGCTGTCGTTCAGGGCAAAGTATACCGTCCCGCTCTTGTTCTCTACATGCTCGGTGACCGGAATCCCGAGGGATTCCTCGCTGACCACCGTCGCGGCAAGCTCATCATCCTTCGTGATGATGGTCACCTCATCCCCCTCGCTGAAATAATTCCAGAACTTGGTCGTGGCGAGGAAGATGGATTTCGTCGAGTCGGAAACAATGATGATCTTGTCCCCGCCGGTAACGGTCTCCCCCGGCATAAGCCTGCGCTCATAGGTGATCGTCCCGTCATAGGGAGCGGCGATCTGCCGGTCCGCCCTTTGCTGCTCCAGTTCCTTTAAGCGGAGATCCGCGATGTAGATCCTGTCGTCGATGTTCCGGAAGAGGGTGTCAAAATCCCTCTCCCCCTCCCGTCCCTGGGCCGTCAGAAGGGCCTGCATCTCCTCCAGCTGCTGCCTCTCCTGCATCAGGCTGTCGAGAGTTTTCTCCGCCGCGGCGATCTCCCCGGGAAGAGTGCCCATCTCCAGCTCTGCCAGAATCTGCCCCTCCGTCACGTTCTCCCCGGTGAGGGCAAGGTAGGCGTCAAAAGGCGCCGCGCCGTAAGGGAAGTAGAGATCCGTCCTCCGCACCGGCACATAGGAGCAGCTGATATTCTCCGTAAGGAGAAGATCCCTTCGCCTGCACTCGGCCATCTGGTATTCCGGCCCGCTGTACTCCACAACCAGGGGAGCGGTCTCGAAGACCTCCTCCTTCGGGATCAGCGCGCACGACAAAAGCCCGGCGGACATCATTGCCGCCGCGCCGAGTGCGGACAATCTGTTCAAAACTTGTTTTCTACCGCTAAATAATTGAGTACGCATGATACAGCATTTTAACACATTACAGCGACAAATCATCACAATGTCAGATTTTGACTATAAAAGCGCGCAGCTGTACACAGGCAGCCCGATGTACAGGGCTGCCAGCCGGACAGTAAAACGCCTGCCTTTACCGTTCATCCGGCGCTTCTTCTCTTAATCCCAGCCTTGTGTAGAGCTCCTCCGGTGCCTCCGCTTCCTCCAGCTTCCTGATGAGCATCGCCGTCATCCTCCGCACCGCGTCCCGGTTCTCCGGCGCGTTTACATCCAGGGGATGCAGCTCGTCCGGATCGTCCTCCAGGTTAAAGAGCTGGTCTCCGTATTTCATATAGCCCGTGTACATCGGATCCATCTCCGCGTCATCCTCGTGAACCACGGAGGGGATGACCATCACCGGGACTCCGCGGGTAAAGGAAAACTCGTCCGTCATCCTTCCCTTTCCCGCTCTCAGCTCCTCCAGGGAGAACCTCGTACTCATGTGGGTCGGCATCAGTGTGTAGCTGTTTAAGAGGCCCGCATCCTTCCTCCTCCCGCAGCGCATGTAGCAGAAGCGGCCGTCGCTTACCGCAGCATAGCGGCCGTAGTAGCCGAAAAGGACTTCGTCCCTTGCCGCGCCGCTCCCCGCTGCCGCAGGCCTGAGGGAGCGCCCGAGCATTCTGTCCGTCGGCGGCACATGGAAGTAATCAAGAAGCGTGGGCCCGATATCTATGGTCTGGGCGAGCGAGGATGATCTCTCCCCCCTGCGCCCGCTCTCCGGATCCCAGATAAAGAAGGGGATATGCGCGATCTCGTCGTAGACCGGCATGACATTCTTTCCGAAGAAGCCGTGCTCTCCGAGAAGATATCCGTGATCGGTGTTCACGATCAGCATCGTGTCTTTCCACATGTCATGGGCATCCATGAAATCCAGGAGCTTTCCCAGGTATTCGTCGGCCATGGAAAGCACAGCCCGGTAATTCGTTCTCGCCTGGTACACCAGATCCGGGTCGTCCGCGGAATCCTCCGACCGGGGCCAGTCAAAGGGAAGCGGCCTGTCGGTGTAGAGTCTCTTGTACCTCTCCGGCACGAAATACGGCTCGTGGGGATCGAAATACTCGATCTGCAGAAACCACCCGTCGAGATCCGCGTTCTCCTCCAGAAAGCGCATTCCCGCCCGGAAGGTCATCGCGTGGCAGGTATCCTCCTCCCTCGTCTGGTGCTTCCTGTTGATGACGTCCTGCCGCGCCAGGTTGTACCGGGTGACGAAATCCTCCGCGCTGCCGATCCACCCGTCCCCCTCCTGGCCACGTATCATCTCCCATGTGGAGAAGCGGGGAAGGTAAGTCGCTCCGCCGTCCTGCCAGTAGTGATAGTGGTCCGTCACGCAGTGCGTACAGATGCCCGCATCGCCGAGCATCTCAGGGACAGAGTCGTCGAAGGGCTCGATCGGGCCCCAGTCCCTGTGCGTGAAGCCAGGCCTCGCCGTGTGCAGTTCACGCCTTGCGGGCATGCAGGGAAGCGATCCGACGTAAAACTGGTCAAACGTCACGGTGTGCTCCGCGAGCCTCGCGAAATTCGGCGCGACGGTCTCCCTGTCTCCGTAGGGCGGAAGGAATCTTCTGTTCAGTGAGTCATACATCACCATTATTGCGCGCATTTGTCCTCTCCTCTCCTGTGAAGTGCCGTGTGCGCATCACTGCATCACTGCGCGCACTTCCGCGGCTGGCGAGAAGGCCATGTTGGACTTCGTCCGGATCACTGCCTCGCTTTCCCCGAAAGCGAAGTATACTCTTCTCGTCCCGCAGGTCTCAATAAACCGCATAGTGATCTCGAACTCGTTCTCCGAGATCCACCGCCCTGACAGAAGCACCTCGCTCACTGTTCCCGCAGGATCGCCCACGCGGTTCCAGCGCTCGCTCCCGTCCAGCGCGGCATTCATCACCGTCCGTTTCTCCTGTCCGTCCGGGCCGGCCTGCTCATAGGTAAAAATGCACTCCCCAGCCCCGGTGAACTCCAGCGAAAGCCGTTCTTTTCCGACGTCCGCCCGCTGCGCGAAGCCGTTCACCATAAGGCCGAGAGTCCCGTCCTCCACGGCCATGACCCGGCCGCTTATCTTCTCCGCCAAAGGGCCTGCCGGAGTCCAGACCGGCCTCGGCAGGGCAAGGGCTGACATCCTCGACGCCAGCCTTAAAGCCGCCTCCGGGTTCTCCGGAAGCGCGCCGTCCCGGGAGAGCAGGGCGGCATACCTCCCGGTGCTCTCCGGCACTTCACCTCCGAAATCTATGCAGGTACTTCCCGCGGGCGAGGCAAGGAACGCGGGATCC
>OMSM01000058.1 GCA_900313745.1 uncultured Lachnospiraceae bacterium | reverse complement strand
TGGACAGCAAGGTTGTGGTCGAGACCTATGTACAGGCCTGCCAGTCCTGGTGGGACAACAAGATCACCGTCTATTCCCAGGATGAGGACGGCGCATACTTCCTGTATGACATGGCATGCTCCGAGGAAGACAGCGAGAAGCTCGTTCCCGGAACCAAGATCCGCGTGACCGGCTACAAGTCCGAGTGGGCCGGCGAGGTCGAGATCGTCGACGGTGAGTTCGAGTTCATCGACGGCGAGTTTGTTGCGGAGCCCCTGGATATCACCGATATGCTTGGCACCGACGAGCTGGCGGATCACCAGAACGAGTTCATTTGCGTCGGCGATGTCACCGTTGAGGCGGCCGGCCAGGATGAGGACGGCAACGATCTGGCGTTCCTTTACAACTGGGACGGCTCCGGCCAGGACGACGGCAACAGCGACCTGTATTTCAACGTCTCCAAGGACGGCGAGACCTACAGCTTCGTCGTGAGAAGATATCTCACCGGCAAGGGCTCCGATGTCTATGAGGCGGTGAAGAACCTCCAGATCGGCGACACCGTTTCCATGGAAGGCTTCCTGTACTGGTATGAGGGACCTCAGCCCCACATCACCAAGATTGAGGTGAAGTAATCCGCTGATGGTGCTTATCTAAGCTTCAATGTTATAGCGGCAAATAATGGCAAAGGCCTGCTGAAGCGTGCTTCAGCAGGCCTTTGATCATTTTCGGACCGGGCACAGCGGAATAGATATTGACAATCCACCGCATAAGCATGTATTTAGATATTTAATAATCTTTAATAATCAAATGCGCCTGCACTACTATGCGGAAAGGACAGTATTATGATGACCAAAAAGGAACGTGTACTTGCGGCTTTCCGGGGCCAGCCCGTTGACCGTGTCCCTGTGTGCGTGTGGAAGCATGTGCCGAGTGAATTCTGGGATGACGACGATGCCTTCGCGAAGTGCCAGCTGGACTTCTACAAGGCCACGGATGTGGATTTCATGAAGCTCTCCGGGGACAAATACTTTGGCTGGCCGGATCCCGTGCTGAACGGCATTGAGAGTGCGGACGAGCTGTACAACATGAAGCCGCTGTCCAAGGACCATCCGTGGATCAGGAGTTTTGTCGAGAGGACGAAGAAGGTCGTCGCCACGCTGGGGGGTGAGTGCTATACCTTCATGCTGATCTACGTTCCTGTCTCCTACCTCCGTCTGCAGACGAGCTATCCCATCATGGAGCGGCTTATCCGGGAGAACCCGGAGGCCATGAAGTACGCGCTGGATGTGATCGCGGAGTCCCTGAAGCTCCTGATTGACGGGCTTATCGACGAGGCGGGGGTCGACGGATGCTTCTACAGCGTGCAGGACGCGGAGGTCACCCGGTTCACCGAGGAGGAATACCTGAACTGGCTGAAGCCCTCGGAGATGAAGCTCCTGGACTACATGAAGACGAAAAGCGACATGAACATCATCCATTTCTGCGCGTGGGAGGGCATCCCGAACCGCTTAAGCGTGTGGGAGGACTATCACGCGCCGGTGATCAGCTGGTCCCGCTACATCGATATCTATGAAATTGACAGGATGAGGGACTGGACCGGCGGATCGACGCTCTGGGGCGGTTTTGACAACCGGGCGGATACGCTGCTTTACACCGGGACAAAAGAGGAGATCGAAGCGGAGGTCAGGAACATCATTGACCAGGCGGGGACGACCGGATTTATCCTCGGTGCGGACTGCAGCATCCATCCCGAGTGCCCGGATGAGCACATCCGCTGGATGGTGGAAGCGGCAAAGAATTACGTCGGCAAGGACGCGGCTGAGTAAAAAAGGTGCCAGGGGACGGTTCTGTGGCGAGTTGTCTGACAACTCGCCACAGAACCGTCCCCTGGCACCCCTGCCTCCTTCACCACCTGTGCTTTGGGAGCGGGCAGTGGCTTCCCCGCCTCAGGGCGCGGATCTCCACGTAGCAGCCGCATTTCGCGCAGGTCGCGTCGGCAAGATAATCGCACGCCCGGCAGAGCTCGAGCCGCGCATGATATTCGTCATCGGGACAGCGTTCGGACGGGGGAAGGAGTTCCCCCGTCCGTTTTACGTAGTCCAGTATTTCCCTGCTGTCCGCCATCTCTGCCAGCAGGCATCTGCGGCAGACTTTTGGCTGAGTCCTGTCCGGCATATCATGCATCCTTCTGAAACGGGTTCCTGAGAATGGTCAATGAAAAGGATGCGCTTATCCTGAAGTCGCGGGGACTTCGGATAAGCGCATCCGTATTTAATTGAAGGATCAGAAGCGTACCGTGAATGCCGCGACAGACGAAGCCGGCATCTTTGCGGTGAAGCCGAAATCAGCCGTCTTTGCCTCGACGGGACGGATCACCACGCGGTCCGGGTTCTCGAAGTCGTTGTACGCGCCGATTGCTCCGTATACAGCCTTCCCCTCGACAGAGGCAGGCGCGCAGCCCAGGCTTACGGCAATTTCCTTCTCCTCATCCGCGTCGGCGTTGACGACGGTCACGAGGATACTGCCGTCCGCGGCGCGGCTGGCGGAGACGTT
>OMSM01000125.1 GCA_900313745.1 uncultured Lachnospiraceae bacterium | reverse complement strand
AGGGAGGAGAAGTACGCGGGCATCCTCTCCAGGATGGTCCGTTACGAGACTGTCTCCGTGCCCGGTGACAGCCAGAGGGAGAAATTTCTCGGCTTCCACCGGCTTCTGGAGAAGGAGTTTCCTCTCGTGCACAGCCGTCTGGAGAAGACCGAGCTCGACGGGAGCCTGATCTTTTACTGGAAGGGAAAACACTCCGACAGGCCGCTCGTTCTCATGGGCCACCAGGACGTGGTTCCCGCCGAGGGGGAATGGGCACATGCCCCGTTCTCCGGGGACATCTCGGACAGGAAGGTCTGGGGACGAGGCAGCGCGGACACCAAGTGCTCCGTCATGAGTTTTTTCCAGGCCGTCGAGGAACTGTTGGAAGAAGGCTTTGTCCCGGAAGAGGATGTCTATCTCACCTCATCTTCGACCGAGGAGGTCGCGGGAGGGGGCTGCCCTCTCATCGTGGAGGAGCTTAAGCGGCGGGGCGTGAAGCCATACCTGGTCCTGGACGAGGGCGGTGCCATCGTGAAGGAGCCTATAAAGGGCTTTCCCGGGTACTACGCCATGATCGGCGTGCTGGAAAAGGGCTCGGGCAACATCCTCGTGCGCGCGAAGTCCTCCGGAGGCCACTCCTCTTATCCCCCGAAAAACTCTCCCATCGCGAGGCTCGCGAAATTCATCACACGCATTGAGAAGCACGATCCGATGAAGGCTGCCTTCGAGCCCGAGGTCGAGGCTATGTTTACCTCTCTCGCGCCTTACGGGACCTTCCTTTACCGTATGCTCTTCGGCAACCTGAAGCTGTTCAAGCCTCTTCTAAAGAAGGTGATGCCGGCAATTTCCCCGCAGGCAGCTGCGCTTCTTAAGACAACGGTCGCCTTCACCATGCAGTCGGGTTCGGACGGCAGGAACGTCATGCCTCAGGAGGCCACCCTCAATCTCAATCTCCGGTATATTCCCCACCAGGGCATGGCCGAGAGCAATGCAGTAATCGAAAAGCTCGCAAAGAAATATGATCTGACGGCGGAGCCCCTCGACTGCCGCGATTACTGTGAGCCGGTGAATATCCGCAGCAGGGCCTACGGCCAGGTGGAGAGCGTCATTAACGAGATCTTTCCCGGTCTTCCGGTCTGTCCGTATGTGATGACCGGCGGCACCGATGCCAGGTTCTACCAGGAAATCTGCGACGCCTGCATCCGCTTCTCGCCGGTTGTCTACGGTCCCGAACAGATGAAGGGCATGCACGGGCTGAACGAGTGCATCGACACCTTCAGCCTGCCCGGCGCGGTGGACTTCTACAAGGCAATGATCCGGAGGAACAAGGCAGGAGCAGAATAACCCGTAATGCGCAGGTCTTCTCCGGCCGGAAAAGCTGTCAGCTAACAGAAAGAAGGCAGAATGGCAAGCCGAACTACCACAAGAAACATGACCTCCGGGTCCATATTAAAGCAGATCATCCTCTTCTCCCTGCCTCTGATGCTCGGCAACATCTTCCAGATGCTCTACAACACGGTGGACAGCATTGTTGTGGGCAATTTCGTGGGCAAGGAGGCTCTGGCCGCGGTGGGAAGCACCACCATGATCATCAACATGCTGGTGTTCTTCTTCAACGGCTTCTCCATAGGCGCCGGCGTGGTCATCGGCAACCACTTCGGCGCAAAAAACGAGGAGCGCCTGCACGCCGCGGTGGAGACCACCATGGCGATGACGTTTCTTTTCTGCATCCTGTTTACCGCCATCGGGATTCTGGGCGTAAAGCCCATGCTCCGCTTCATGTCCACGCCGGACGATGTTTTTAAGGATGCAACGACCTATCTCACGATATACTTCGCCGGAATCACCGGGCTCCTCATCTACAACATGGGCAGCGGAATTCTCCGGGCGGTGGGCGACACCACGAGACCCCTGATGTTCCTGGTGCTGACCAGCGTGCTGAATATCATCCTGGATCTCTTCTTTGTGGTCGTCCTGCATATGGGGATCGAGGGCGTGGCCTACGCCACAATAATCGCCCAGTTCGTCTCCGCCGTGCTCACCCTGGTGCTGCTCACCCGCACGAAGGACATCTACCGGCTGGTCTGGAGCGAGCTTAAAGTGGACCTCACGATACTTAAGCGGATTTTCGCCGTAGGGCTCCCCGCGGGAATCCAGTCCGTGATCACCGCGTTCTCCAATATTTTCGTCCAGTCCTACGTCAACTATTTCGGCTCCTCCGTCATGGCAGGCTGGAGCAGCTACAACAAGCTGGACTCCTTCATCATGCTTCCGATGCAGAGCATGGCGATGGCTGCGACCACCTTCGTAAGCCAGAACATGGGAGCGGAAAAGCCGGAGCGCGCCAACCGCGGCACAAGGGACACCATACTCCTCTCGGTGGCCGTCACCGGACTCATCGCCACAGTGCTCTATATCTGGGCGGAGCCGGCGGTGCGTCTCTTCTCGAAGGATCCCTCCGTCATCGAGTACGGCGCCCTCTTCATCCACGCCAACACGTTCTTCCTGCTCTTCAACTGCGTAAACCACGTCCTCGCCGGAGCGCTGAGGGGTCGGGGCGACGCGAGGGGGCCGATGGTGATCATGCTGACCTCCTTTGTGGCCATCCGGCAGATTTACCTCTTCTTCATAACGCGGTTCGTGGCCAATACGCCGTTCCTCGTCGGCTTCGGATACCCCGTAGGCTGGACCGCCTGCTGCGCGCTGGAGCTGACTTACGTCTACTTCCGGTGGATCAGGCCGCGGAAAACCGCGGAAGTGTAAATACCTCAAGCTCAAAAAAACGCATTCCCGAAGCTCTATGGCTCCGGGAATGCGCTTTTTTATGTAAATACCTGTCTCAGTTCACTCCGCGCTTAACCGCGGCAGGGCAGACATGTAAACATGTCTCATTTCACTCCGCGCTTTAGAGCAGCGGGGCAGACATGTAAACATGTCTCATTT
>OMSM01000334.1 GCA_900313745.1 uncultured Lachnospiraceae bacterium | reverse complement strand
GCTCGCTCCCTCTTCCGCCGTTACCGGATCAACCTTCGGTCCCTTCCCTGTATCAAAGCTGACCGTGTACTCGACCGGCTCCGGCTGCTTCTCGAAAACTGCCGTCAGCGCCGTGTGTCTGTCCACATTGAAGCTGTACGGGTTGCTCGAGCTGACCTTATTCCCGTCTGCATCCGCCCAATAGCGGAAATCGTAGTTTTCTTCCGCCTCGGCGCTAAGGGACACTCCTGTCCCCGCGTAGTATCTGCCGCTTATCTCCGACGTCCATCCTTCACCGTCCGAGACCCGGCCGCCTTCACCCGCATAGACCGCAAGATTCGCCGTCCACTTCGCATAAAAGGTCACATCACCCGTTACCTGATAAGGGAAGACGATCCTGTCCGAATCCTGGTACTTCCCCTCCGGATACCATCCGCCGAAGTCGCAGTCATTCCATGTTGAAACTGCAGGAGCCTCGATCCAGGCTCCCTCCTCCGCGGTCACGGCGCCGACCTTCGGCCCCTTTCCGGTCTCGAAACTCACCGTGTACTCGACCGGAACCGGTGCAATCATCACAGTCTGAGCCTCCAGGCCTGTGGTACTGTCCATGATCATGCCGCCCTGCATGTAGAACTGCTCCGGCGACGCCACCCCGAATCCGCCCGCAGCCGTTATGCTTCCTCCGGAAGCATATATGGCGGGATTACCCTGCGCAAGAAGCGAACCGCCGGTCACGGCTATACTCTCCGCCTCCGCTGCGCAGCTGTCATAGGCATACAGCACAACATCAGCGCCAATCGTCAGTTTTGCCACGCTGAGCGCCGGTCCTTCCGTACTGTTCACCGTCAGGGTGTGCGGATCACCCTTTACTGCTTCAATGTCCAGATCATATGGCCCGGATATCGAGGAAAGCACAAGATCCGCATCCATAATCATGGTCGTGTCCCCGTCCAGGACAAGATTGGAAGCAGTTACCGAATTCGCATTAACCACACCCGAAACGGCATCCGCCGCGTGAACCGGCATGGAGACCGCCGGTACCGCAGCGAAAAACATCAGAATCGCTGTTATAACACTCCAGATTCTTCTTCCTTTCATATCACGTTACCTCGCCCGCAGTTATGCGGATACAAAACGGCATCCGCTGCCATTGCGCATTCAAGCCCGCAGCATGCCTTTTGTCCTGCCGTGCGGCTTCACCGTACCGCGGCCGCCGGCCTTCTATCTTTATATATAACGCGAAACAGGAGGCAATGATAACCACCAAAAGAATTAAAAAGCACTTTCCCCGGCCGGGGCCGGGAGAAAGTGCTTTTTATGCGCTGTATTACCAGAAAGCGTCACTCTGCGCGGGAGAACCGTGCGGTTTCCTCCCCGCCGCGGAACCAGCTGAGAGTGTTGTCCTCATTGACGGCAAACCATCCTTCCTCGTTCACCGAATCCGATTCCCCGTCTTTTTCTCCGGTCCAGAAATCCCAGTAATAGAGGTTTCCGGTACTCATCTCGTACTCTCCGTAAATCGAGTAAACAAAAGTAGTTCCGTCCTGCTCCTCCTCGATTGTGATTTCGTAGACGTTGCCGCCGTCCGGATCGGCGATGTTCATCGTCATCTGCTTGTCTTCCGACACCCATTTATCCGCAAGATCAGGGTATTCAAGGAAAAACTCCTCATCAAAGCTGACAGGATAGGGATCCCAGCCGTATTCCGATACGGCCTTCACTTCATTCCCCGTCTCCCCGCAGTACTTGATCACGGCGGCGACCAGCGCGTCCCGGAAATCCCCGTCCGACATGATGTATGCGTTCATCAGTTCTTCGGTATCAAAGATCTCCTTCAGCGAATCCCCGTAATTCTCACCGTCCTCTACGACATCCATCGAAACAGCGGCAACTCCGTCGTCCGTCTTCTTCAGGTGGACAATGCCGGGGTACTCCCCGCCGCTTCTGTTCATCAGGGTTGTCCCGCGAAGATTGTAGTTCATCAGCCAGAACCTGCCCCATACCTTGATATCCTCCGGATCCTCATCATCGATTTTGAAAATATCGATAACCGGAAGCGAAGCATCAGCGGGCTCGTAATCCGCCCCTGCTTCCGACAGAAGATAATCGGCAATTGCGTCATTATACGCGTCAAAAGGCGTCTCCTGGGCTGCATCTTCCGCATTTTCCGGTTCTTCCGCGGATGAAATCTCCGCTTCTTCGGCCGGTTCCTCTTCGGCCTGCTCGGGCTCCTCATCTACGGCTTCAGAAGAGGCCGGAGCTTCCTGCGGAGCAGGAGCCTGCGCCGCGCATCCCGCGAGCAGTGCAAGACTGAGCACTGCGGCAATACATACTGTTACAACTGATTTCTTCATTTCGTACCTCCGCGCAAAAAACTTATCCGCAAGTCTGACAACTTGCCGGAATCTTATTATATCACGGAATCTTTCCCCTTTGATTACATGCTGAAGGAATCAACTTTCTGGGGAGACAGGCGGCTTTGCTCCGCTTTCTTCTGCCTCGCGTTCGTAACTTCCCTGCTGCGTGAAGCCTCCTTGTCGATGGCTTTCAGTTTTTCTCCCATAATGTCCGCGAGAGCTTTCTTCTCCGAATTCTCGCTGTAAACCTTCCCGCTGCTCTTCTCGAACATTTTGTTGCCCTCGAACATGTCGTCGCGGAGACGGACGCTGTCCTTGAGCGCTTCCTTCCTGGCTTCTTCAATTCCCTGTCTTCTGCTCTCCGCCAGCTCCGTATCGGGTGTTCCGTCCGGTTTGACAGGATTCATGTAGCTCTTAAACAGTTTGTCGTGCTTCGCTTTCTGTTCCTCGGACATTCCGCCCGCAGCGATGAATGCCCAGCCGGCTACGAAATAATTCTTTCTCTGGGCTTCATTCGTCAGGCTGTCATACTGAGGATCCTGGGGGATTGCCTTCGGGTCCTCCTTGAGCGACGGAACTTTGGTATTATCGTTATTCATCTGCTCAGGCTTTGCGGCATTCTGCTGCTGCAGGCCGTAAATGACCGAATTCCTCTGCATCTGCACAAGGGCCGGAGCATACGCAAGGGGCAGCTTCACCGGAATTCCCCTGAGACCCTCCGCAAAATAGTTGAACTTTGCATCATTGAACGAATTGACCATAAAGCCGGTGTTCGGATCATTAATGGTAAACGCGGCAAGCTTTTTCCCGTCATTTGCAAGCTGGGAGTAAGCCTGGCCGATCTCGGCGATGGATGCAGGCTTCTCCTTCCCGTCAGGCTGAATTTTCAGCGAGGCGAATTTCTCCAGTGATCCGCGGAATTTATCGTAAGCCTCCGAGACCTGGGCATCCTGCCCCGCCCGGATGTTGTAGCTTGAGAGGGCGGTACCGGCGAGGCTGTTGAGTTCTTTGGCGGTATTGAGATTCATCTTCGTCCCCTGTGAGCGGAAGGAAGAGCCGAATCCACCGTACTCCTTCATATAATCACTGGTAGTATCCTGAAGATCCTTATACGCCTTTTTGATTTCCGCAGGACTGCTCTTCTCATTCAGCTCGATCACCTTGGTCAGCGCCTGCTCCATGCTGTAATACGCCGGAGACTTGGCGGCATTGTAATTCTGGCCGAGCCGCAGATCCTGCATCTTGCTGTAGAAGGTCCCCTGGCGCGCCCTGACGTCCTGGATTCCGGAATTTACCGTTTTCGGCATGGCCTGAAGCGCCATCACGGCATTTCTCCGGTCTATCTCTGCCGTCTGATAAATATTTACCGCAGTCCTCTGCTTGTTATCATAGAAATTGACGAACTGCTGGATCTGCTGAGGGGTGTACTGGCTGTACTGCGGTTTCTGCGTCCGGGGCTGCGCCATGTTCGGCTTGCTGCCGTCAGGCTGGCCGTTCTTCATCTCCTCCGCCTTGGGCTGCATTCCTTCCTTCGTTTCTTTGGCTTCACCTCCGGACACCGGGGCTTTATCCGGATTAAAGCGGAACCAGGAAGACCTGTCCTGGATGATTTTGCTCCTCTGGGCTTCCTGCTGCTTCAGGACCTCGGGATCCGTGAACTTCGCGTTCTCATGCTTGTTGGTCACGCGCTCATATTCCTGAGCCTGCTTGAGCTCCTCGGTGGTAAACTCCGTCTCCGGGCGTCCATGGTCCTTTGCATTTCTTCTGCCCTGCTCATTCCAGCTGGCATTGGAATTCCGGATAAATGCTTCGGTGGCATGCTGCTTCCTGCTTCTGGAGAGATCCTGCGCCGCGGCCTGCCCGTTCCTCTGGATCGCGTTAGGATCAACTGTATCCCTGAGCTCCTCCTCCAGATCCTCCTCAGACTCTTCCACTTCGGGCAGTTTGCTGTCCAGTTCGTCGATGGCAGGCTTCAGGCTGTCATCAATAAACTCATCAAGATCAAGCTCATTCCCGTACTCAAACTGTGCCTTCATCTCCTCGGAGTCGGCCTGGTCCCTCAGGACGCCGAACGCTTCGCGGGCCTCCTGATTAATTTCGTTCCTTTCCCTCTCGAGATTCTGCAGCCGTTCCTCCGTTACGTTCTCGTCCGCCTCTGCCTTTCTGATGTCGTCCGCATTCTTCTGCGACCTCAGGGCCATCTCGGCGCACTTGTACAGCGGCACCTTCTCCTGGAGCGCCTCAAGCTCTTCCAGTTCCTCCTCGCTGTCAATCTGCTTGATGCCTTCCGGCAGTTTATTCATCAGTTCGTTCAGTGAGGTCTGATTCTCCGTGCCGATCGTGTTCTCGCCTCTGCTCATCGAATTCAGGTTATAGAGAGCATTGTCGAGGAAGCTCATCTCCAGCTTATGCTTGTCCGGTTCGTTTGCAAGCTCATTCCTGCGCTCTGTCAGTGCGTCCTGATACTCGGAAAGGATATCGCGCAGTTCCTTGTTGCCCTTCTCGGTGAGGTCTCCCATCGGATAGGAAATCTGGATGTCTTCCCTGCGCGAATACAGTCCAAGCATCCGGATATGGAGGTTGTTTACCTTCTGCTGAAGAGCGTCGGGATATGCGGCGACGAAGGGATAAGTCATTTTTGTGATCGACTTGCTTAATACTTCAATGTCTTCTGTTCTCATCTTCTTCCCTCGTTTCTTTCAGAATCAGCAACTCTTCCGGCCGGTCTGCGCGTTTCCCTGAGCTTACAATCTGTTATCAGTATATATGCAAAACCTGTGAATTATCCACGTTTATCCTGCTTTTGTTTCCGTTCCGGATCTCCCGCCGGCTTCCCGGTGTACGGATTCCTTATTGATCCGCTCAGGGGCCTTCCTTAACCGGCCCGTTTTTTGCCCGTCCGGCCTCCCGTACAGTCGACTTTGTGATCCGATGAACTTTTCTGGGCTTTTCCTCTTTTTTCTGTTCGCCTTCGTTCAGGATTTTCCGGTTTGCCTCTTCAAAGCTCAGGTCTGTCACCTCTGCCTCAGGTCTGGCAAGTCTGGGGGCTTCGAGG
>OMSM01000408.1 GCA_900313745.1 uncultured Lachnospiraceae bacterium | reverse complement strand
CTCCTGATTGTTCAGTCCTTCTTCCCTGCCTCTTCCGGAACTTCTTCAACTACGCTGTGTCCGGCATGCCTGCTTTCGAAATCGTCTACGAGCTGGGCGATCAGTTTTACGGAACCCTCAATGCCGAAGGTCGACGAGCAGATGGTGAAATCGTAGCTGTCGGCGCGGCCCCATTTCTTCGAGGAGTAATAATTATAATAGCTCTGGCGCTGCTTGTCCTTCTTATTGATGAAATCGCGCGCCTTCTGCTCGTTGGTGATGTCGGGGAAGCGGTCCATCACAGTCTTGATCTTGTACTCGTCCGTCGCGTGGACGAAAAGGTTAAGCACATTCGGGAACTCGCTTAAGGCATAATCCGCGCACCGTCCGACGATGACGCAGGGCCCTTCGGCGGCTATCTTCTTAATGGTGTCAAACTGTGCCAGGAACACCTTCTGGCTGATCGGCATATCAACAAAGGACGAGGTATTGTAGCCGAAGGAATAGGTGTCCATTACCAGATTGTAGAGGAAGGAACTGGTAGGCCGCTCGTCGTGCTGACGGATCAGTTCTTCCGCGTAGCCGCTTTCGCTGGCAGCCCTCGACAGCAGTTCTTTATTGTAAAAAGGAATATTGTAATATGCTGCCACTTTCTCACCGATCTCACGACCGCCAGAACCAAACTGTCTGCCGATAGTAATAATGGTATTCATACGGAACCTCCGTTCAGGGAAAGTTTTGCCGGTCTGGCAGATTTTTATATCCGTTTTTTCGGATATTAAACTGCAGACTTAACATCATAATTATAAAATAACAGCTCTGAATATGCAATAATCTGCATGTTTGGCACAAAAGTTTAATAACTTTTGACGCATATATGCATACTGCATCATCTGCCTGCAAAATTATGCATTTCATCTGAAAACTGTCCGGTTCTGACGGGAAGCAGCTACAGAGCGTTCTGAATTCTCAGCCTGTCAAGAATATTCGTGAAATATTCCGGTAAGGGCGCTGTCGTCTCAATATAAGCTCCTGTGGACGGATGGACGAATCCCAGCACACCGGCGTGAAGACACTGGCCCCGGAGGGCCTTAAAGCCATCTCTGGCGTCCTCTGCGGGGCGCCCGTAGAGAGGATCCCCCAGAATCGGGTGATTATTCCAGGCGAGATGAACGCGGATCTGATGCGTCCGGCCTGTTTCCAGCCTGCAGGCAACATAAGTGTAGCCGCGGAAACGCTCCAGTACTTTTACATGAGTTACCGCGTGCTTTCCCTCTCCGTCTCCAACTACGCACATCTTCTTCCGGTCCTTGGGGTCACGCCCGATATTGCCTTCGACCGTGAGTTCATCCTGCCCGATCACCCCGTGGACGACAGCATAATAGATCCGGGTAATGGAGTGTTCCCTGAGCTGCTCCGCGATCATGCGGTGCGCGCGGTCGTTTTTACAGACGATGACAGAACCGGTCGTGTCCATATCGATGCGGTGGACTATCCCCGGCCGAAGCACTCCGTTGATCGAGCTCAGGCTGTCCCCGCAGTGAGCCATGACCGCGTTGACCAGAGTGTGGTCCGGATGCCCGGCGGCAGGATGTACAACCATGCCCTTTGGTTTGTTGACCACCAGTACGTTCTCATCCTCATAGAGGATATCCAGAGGGATGTTCTCCGGCTCCACAGTTAACAGCACCGGTTCGGGAAGCGTGATTTCTATCCTGTCCTCCTCTGCAAGGCGCAGCGAGGGTTTGGCAGGCCTGCCGTTGACGAGGACGAGTCCGTCCTTCACCACCTTCTGCAGATAGGTCCGGGAGCTGTCCGGGAGAAGAAAACTGATGTACTTGTCCAGACGCTCTCCGGCGTCTTCTGCCGATACGGCAAAACTGTACTGGTCCAATTACTTCAACCTTTCTGCCCCGGAAAAACCTGCTTCAGGTCCTCGTCCTTATAGACGAACATGACCAGGATCACCAGGAAAAACATGGCTACACAGACGTAGATGTCTGCCATGTTGAAGACCGGGAAATTAATCAGCGAGAAGTAGATGAAATCCCTGACATAGTTGAATTTCAGGCGGTCAATGAGATTGCCGGCCGCACCTGCGCAGACCATGACAAACAGTATCCTCATCGGATAAAAAGGATTCTCGTGAGGCGTGCGGAACAGCAGAAAGGCAAGAATCGCGAGGGTTATGACGGCGACCGCGCTTAAAAAGACCTGGGCATTCTGGAAGAGGCTGAAAGCCGCGCCGTGGTTTTCAAGATAATAGAATTCCAGCACTCCGCGGATCAGAGGGAAATGCCTTCCTCCGGAGAGCTTCTCGACCGAGAGAGCCTTGGTCCACTGGTCAAAAAGGAGAAGTCCCGTAAAAATGACAAGCTCAAGTACGGAAACGAGCGCCCAGTGCTTTTCCTTTGCTTTATTCGTACTCATTCTCCGTCCTCCACGTACAGAATCTCCTTAACGGCTGCTGCGATCTCTTCGTCCGTCACACCGGTATCGATATAGGCATCTCCTACGCTCCGGAGCAAAACGAAGTTAAGGGCGCCGTCCCTTGCCTTCTTGTCCGATCGGGTAAGGGCCGTGATCTCGTCGGGATCGACATCCTCTACGGAAATCGGGAGGCCGAACGGGACGAACATGTCACGGATCTCATAGTATTCCTCCATGGAAAGGATATCTTTCTTCCATGAGATATATGCGGCTGCGATGCAGCCTAAAGCGACGCATTCCCCGTGGGACATCGTGAAGTTCTTGTATTTCTCGATAGCGTGGCCGATCGTGTGCCCGAAATTCAGCAGCATGCGCTCTCCTTTTTCCAGGGGATCGCTCTCGACGACAGATTTCTTGATGAGACAGCTGTTCTTCAGCATTGTGTACAGGACCGGTATCTCCCGGTCCCCGATCTCGTACAGATTATCGATAAGCCATACATAGAAGGCGCTGTCACGGATCAGGCCGTGCTTCATGACCTCCGCGAAACCGCAGGCAAACTCCCTTCCGGGGAGTGTGTCAAGAGTGCTCAGATTGATATAGACCAGCCGGGGCATAAGGAAAGCGCCGACCATATTCTTGTATCCGTCAAGATCTACCCCGGTTTTGCCGCCGATGCTGGAATCTGCCTGGGCCAGCAAAGTCGTCGGAACCTGGATATAATCTATTCCGCGCATATAGGTCGCCGCAGCAAAACCGGCCATATCGCCGACAACACCGCCGCCAAGAGCGACAATCAGGCTTCTCCGGTCGAACTTTCCCCCGATCAGGGCGTGATAAATGAGGCGGACTGTGTCGAGCGTCTTGTTCTCCTCGCCGGCGGGGAGAACGACGCTGCTCACTGCGATTTCTCTTCCGGAAAGTGCTTCTGTGACCGCCTCAAGATAGAAAGGAGCCACATTGCTGTCTGTGACAATCAGTGCCTTTTTCCAGATTCCTCTGTCTCCCGCTGCTTTCTCCAGTTCCGCATAAAGCGAGCCAAAACTGTCGCTGTACACGATATCATAGGAAGACGCGGCACCGCTGTTCACCGTGATCCGGCGGTTATCAATATCATTCCAGTCCGATTTGCGCATAGTCTGCTCCAAACATTAGAAAAGCGCCGGACAATATACGATTGCCCGGCGCTGAACCATACTTGCTCTGTAAAGTGCGCCAATACTTAGATCCGCTGATCATAGGGGATATTAAGCGCTTCGTCCCCCGCACTGGCCGATGCGGCCATCGCCTCCTCCGGGATATCTCCGGCGATATCTACATCCTTTGGTGTGAACAGGAAGATGTAGCTGGAAATACGGGTAAAGTGTCCTTTGATCGCGTAGTTGGAACCGCCGACAAAGTCGATGATGCGCTGCGCCATCATGAGATCAAGTCCTTCCAGATTAAGAACCGCTGACTGGCCTTGAAGAAGCGTATCAGTAACATTCCTTGCTTCGTCCAGGTTGGTGGGCTTGAATACGTGAACCTCAACTCCGGGATCGCCGGTCGGAATCATACGGGCGCTCTCCTCTCTGCGGCTGTTTGTCCGGGTGCGGATGCCGCCGAAAAGTGAATTCTTCGCAGGAGCTGCAGCCGGCTCTTCGAAATATTCGTCGTCTTCCTGATTACGGGCTCTGTCACCAAAATCAGCTTCAGCGCGGCGCTTGTTCCTGGAGAACATGGGTTCATCATCATCTAGATCAGGCATATATCCGGTATCCATCTCCTGATCCTGATCATCCGCTACCTTCATAAAGTTGATAAACTTGTTTACGACACTCATAAGTTTTCCTGAATTCTGCATACTGTAAACTGCGTTCTTTCAAGTCAGACCGATATTATCTTACAACAACTTCCGCTTTTGCTGCATTAGAACACACTTTATTATCCCGACTTAATTAAAAAGTGTCAAGGAAAAACCGTGAATTCTCCGCTTTTTAGCTGAAAATCAGTTCATCCGGCGATATGGTTGAGGCATCGAGCACAATGTGGTCATACTCGCTTAGGCCGTAAAGCGTGTTGGGTTCCACTATGGAGTATTCGTCATTGCGGTACAGAATATTCACCTCGCGGAAATCGGCGTAGCCTTTGTTAATGTTGTACACACCTATTAATCCGGCCTGTCTCGTCAAGGTGCATGTCTCTGTCGAATCAGGCATGATCAGCACGTCGCCGACACGGAGCGTGGACTGGTCGAGGTAGTAGTCCTTATTCGTTTCGCTGTAGGGAACTGCCGTGATGAACTCCGAGCTGGGCTGGCCGTCCTCGGTGTAAGTCTGGCGCAGTACACCTCTGTCCCCGGTCAGGCCGACCGTAATATACTCCTTGGGAACGAGGAAGAAGTCCGCCTCGACGATGGAGGAATTGGGCACCTTCAGTCCTTTCACGCTCTCGGTGATGAGCTCGACGCGGAGATACCGGTCACTGCAGAAGGTAACCATGGAATTGGTGAAGGAAAGCTTCACCATGGCGTGATCCTCGGCGTCCTTGCGCGAGGTGACCGATGCCCAGAGAACATCCTGGTTCTTGATGAAACGCACCTGAATGTACTGGAGCTCGGTGAGCCTCTCCGCCTCTTCCGGCGTTGTTCCGATCACCAGGGACCAGTTTTCGTCCGTGCAGACCTTGTAGACCGGATCTCCCTGCACCACAAGCATGTTGCTCTCGAAGCATTTCTTTTCGTAGGAAGAAACCGCTTCGGGAGTGAGGTCTTCCGCGGTGACCGACTCAAAGTCGGCGTTCTCGTAGCCGTCGGTGGAGAAAACCAGGATGCCGGTCTCCGCGGCATAGCACTGATGAATGGAGCCTGTAAGGTCAGAAGCGGCGATCTGCGAAATATCCTTCAGAATATAGCCGCTCGCCATTTTCTGCACGGTGCTGATGAAGGTATCCCTGAAATCATAAATGTCGGAGAAGTTTTTCTCGTCGAACCCGGCGGCAAAACTGCTGACCTCCGGACGGAGTTTCAGAATATCCTCGGAATTGAGCACATTGCCGCTCCCGGTCTCGGTATTCATATATTCCATGATCCGGCCGCTCTCATCAACGGTGTAGGCCAGGCCCCCGACGGGGATGCGGTCACCCTCGCGGGCATAATAATTCACATAGCCGGGGTACTCGCTTTGCGCGATGCTCTCCTGCCTCAGTGCGATGCCGGTGTACACCTGGTCCGCACTGAGGGAACCCGTGGTGACCTCATATCCGGCGACGAGGTTGGCATTCCTGTAGGACAGCATGTTGTAAACCACATAGATGAACAGCGCAAGCATGATAAAGACGCCGAACTGCGGCAGATGATACGCGGTCGACTCTTTAACGGTGCGGATATTGCTGTGATTTGTGCTGGAATGGCTGCGGCTGTCCGGCAATGGAATTACCTCAAACAAGGAAATAGCCCCGGGATCGGTGCCCGAGGCCATGTTTCAATCCTGTCAGCTGATCAGAGGGAAATGGACACCAGTGATCTTAACTCCTCCGGAATCTCAGCCTCATCTTTGGAAACACTGAGAATGAAGTCGACTCCGAACTCTTCACTGATACTCACGAATTTCTTCACGGTATCTGTGATGTCGGCATCGCCGAGACCGGAAATAACGAGAAAACTGTCGAAATACATCTGTTCAAGATCATGATCCTGTGAAATGATTCCCAGAACGAAACCAATGAACTGATCGGTACTGCTGATATGGAAATCCGGAACAGAGATCAGACGGATGCGGTTGTTGAGTTCGTACATGTGATCTGTACTTTTGTCGAGATAGACAATATTGCCAAGAGTATCCCTGACCTCGGTGTTCGCCCTGTCAAGAAGGCATTTTGTTTTGCCTTTACCCTTTTTGCCTACAATGAGCTGTATCATTGGACACGCCCTCCTTGCTTTAGTAGTTTAAATTATAGTTTATCGGACGGTTGTTTACAACCTCTAAATCCGGCGGCCGGAAGCCGCTCTGCCCCGGTTAATTCGGTATTTCCGCGAGAAGCTCCGTCATGATCCGGTACAAAGTGTCCTGATTATATGCCTGCATGACCACCGATATATACGGATTTCCGGAGCTGTTGCGGGAAAGCATGACCAGGCAGTGCCCGGCTGCGTTTGTCGTGCCTGTCTTGCCTCCGAGTACCGTGACCCCGGTCGGCGCACTGCGTGTTCCGGTCAGGTACTGGTTGGTGGACTTGACGCTGATCTCCTGCTCCGTGCCGTCCGCATGACGGTATTTGGTGCTGTAGGATGACTGGTTGATAATCTCCTTGAAGAGGTCGTACTGTATTGCCGCATTGAAGATAAGGTACATGTCATATGCGGTAGTATAGTGGTTGTCGTTGTGAAGGCCGTTGGGATTGACGAAGTTGGTGTTCGTCGCTCCGAGGGCCCTGGCCTCGTCATTCATCATTGCGACAAAACTTTCGACGCTGCCGCCGATGCTCTCCGCAATAAGGTTTGCCGCATCGTTTGCCGAATAGATGAGAAGAAGGTGCAGTGCCTGGTCAAGAGTGAGCGTATCGCCCGCCTGGATACCGCAGAGCTGCGCATCGATTTCCGTGACGTACACAGCCTCGTCTGCCGTGAGCAGCTGGTCTGTCGAGCCGTATTTCAGGGCAACCAGAGCGGTCATGACCTTGGTCATGCTGGCAGGATAGAGTTTCTTATGTATTTCCCTGGCGAACAGCGTCTCACGCCGTGATACGTCGAAAAGAGCCGCTGCAGTGGCGTTGGACATGGTAACCGTGTTGTCGTTGCCGACATCGCCCTTTACGACGCAGAGATTCCTGGCAAAGGAGTCCGCAGCTTCCGCGGTTCCGGAGCTTTTCGCCGTGTAGGAGAAGGTGGAATCGCCGATATTCTGCGTGTAGGCATAGGAAAACGTGCTGCCGCAGCCTGCGAGCAGCACGGTGACCGCTGATATTAATATAAGTAAGAGGGATTTACTTGTAGATCTCACGCCACTCCAGGTCCCCGCGATCCAGTGATTTAATCAGCAGCTCCGCCGAAGCCAGGTTGGTGGCCAGGGGGATATTGTGGATATCGCAGAGACGGATGACATTGTTGACGTCCGGCTCGTGGCTCTTCGGGGTCAGGGGATCGCGGAGAAAGATGACAAGGTCGATTTCATTGTGCTCGATCTGCGAACCGATTTGCTGCTCCCCTCCGAGATGTCCGGCGAGATATTTGTGAATGCTCAGGTTAGTGACTTCCTCAATAAGCCGGCCGGTCGTTCCGGTAGCATAAAGCTCATGCCGGCTGAGAATTCCCCGGTAAGCGATGCAGAAATTCTGCATCAGTTTCTTCTTGGCATCATGTGCAATTAAAGCGATATTCATCAAGTTCCTCCGTCAGCGGAACATTCCGGTATTCAAATCGGAAGCTGAGCGCATATGGACGTTCAGCACCAGCCCGATTCCCATGTACAGCGAGACAAGGCTGGTCAGGCCGTAGCTTACAAAAGGAAGCGGTATGCCTGTGTTCGGAAGTATGCCGGTGACGACGCCGATATTCATGAATCCCTGAAAACCGACCCATCCGCCGACTCCCGCGGCAATCACCGTTCCGGCGATATCATCCGCATGAAGTGCGATAACAAGACACCGGACCGCAATCGCCGTAATTAACAGAACAACTGCGGTCGTGCCGATAAAGCCGAACTCTTCTCCAATAACAGTGAAAATCAGATCCGTCTGGGCTTCAGAGATATATCCGCTGTTCAGAAGTGAGCTGATCCCGTTGGTATTGTATCCTTTTCCTGTAAGCTGCCCGGAGCCTATCGCCATTATGGAATTCAATGTCTGATATGCGGTGTCCGGATACTGTTCGGGATACAGCCACGCGAGAATGCGCCGTCTCTGGAAATCCTCAATGATCGTCTGCCCCTCCCTAAGGATGAGGCTGAATACGACGATGCCGGAGGGAACGGCAAGTCCCAGAACCGTGAGGACGAATTTCCAGCTGATTCCGCCGACAAAGATCATCACGCAGAAGATGAGAAAAACCATGATCAGCGTCGATAAATCAGGCTCCCTGGCAATCAGGTAGACCGGCGGAAGAATAAGCGCAAAACTGGCAGCTGTGCACACTAAACCGCTCATTTTGTCCTTGTATTTCATTATGAACTGAGCATAAAACAAAATCAACAGGATTTTGGCCAGCTCCGTGGGCTGGAAAAGCACTCCTCCGATCTCTATCCAGCGTACGGCATCGTCCCTTGCGGTGCCGTAAAGCAGCACTGCCTCGAGCAGCACGAGGGTGACGGCATATCCTGCCGGACCAAGGAGCAGAAGTGCGTGATAATCCGGAATCAGCGCGAGTACCATCGCTGCGAGGGCGAGCATGAATCCCAGAATCTGCCGCGATCTTAAAGACGGCGCCGCACTGCTGACGGAGATGATTCCGATGACCGTAAGCGAGATCACGAGAAGGGGAAGCAGGATGTCCGTCTTCCTCAGGTCAAAGGTGGAGAAAATCAGTTTTAAGCGGGAAGGCCTGCTCTTTCCCGAAGGAATTCCGGAACCCGCGGAAGCGATTCCGGATTGGGAATCCAGTACGTTCATCAGTCTCCTCCAATGGTGCCGGTCATCTCCGAAGTGTCGTCACTGACAATGCTGTCCCTGTCTGCAAGGCCGAAGTAGTACCGGAGTATTTCCAGCGTTGTCTGCGCCGCGTAGTCAGACGTGTAGCCGTTGGCAATGCGGGTGACGACGGAAATTTCCGGTTTCTCGTAAGGCGCGTAGCACACGAAGAGCGCGTGGTTCGCCCTCCCCTCCGTCTCCTGTGCCGTTCCGGTCTTGCCGGCGACAGCGATCGGAAAATCGCTGAAGTAAGCTTTGTCCTCCACAACCTCGCGCATACCTGTGTGGATGTGGTCCCAGTACTCTTCGTCCATGTCTATGACATTGCGGACGGAGGCCTCATTATCGCTGAGCAGCTGCCCGTCTGTGTCCTGGATGCGGTCGATCAGGGTCAGATTGAAGCATGTGCCGCTGTTGGCTACGGCTGAAACGTAGCGGGCAAGCTGCACGGTCGTGTAGCCGCTGCTGCCCTGTCCGATGGCGCTGCGGACGGCATCCATATCGGAAACCCTCGGGGAGGCCTCCTCAATCTCTATTCCCGAGGTCTCGGTGAGACCGTACATATCCGCATAGCGGTAAAGCTTCTCTATGCCGAGCTCGGAGTGATATACTCCGGACTCATCCATCCCCAGCCTGTGGCCGACCTCAAAGAAGAAATAGTTGCAGGAGTTGTGGATCGCCTCCGTCACATTAAGG
>OMSM01000056.1 GCA_900313745.1 uncultured Lachnospiraceae bacterium | reverse complement strand
CTTACAGATTCCGGGGCTGCTTCCGAAATTTTCCCGATTCTCAGCACACCGTAGCTGCAGACTGCCTTAAGGCCTGAAGGGAGATCCGCAGCGCCGTTTTCTCCCCGCTCCGCAAGGCGCAGCACAGCTTCCACATGAGCGGCGCTGATGTCCTTCGCACCGCGGGACGCCTCCGTGATCGCGCGGTAAACCACGCGATTCCTCATATAAGGGTCAAGTGCGGCAATTCGCTCCGCCATAAGCCCGGAGCCGCTGTCTTCAAGGCACGAAGCGTAAGCCTTCTCCGTCTCTCCGGAGAGATACTCCTCCGCCCGTGCGGCATCAAGCGCCGCCGCAGCCATATGTTTTGCCGCCTCACTGTTGACCTTCGACTCCAGAAGCGGAATCACGGTGTTGCGGATTATGTTCCTCGTGTAGCGGTCCTCCGCGTTGCTCTCGTCAGTGCGCCATCCTGTGCCCTGTTCCTTAAGATATGCCTCAATCTCCCCGCGGCTTGCTCCGATAAGCGGATGAATGACATTTCCCCGGACAGGCCTGATTCCCGCCATTCCCGCAAGCCTGCTTCCGCGGCTGAGGTTAAAGAGCAGGGTCTCGGCACTGTCCTCCAGGTGGTGGGCAAGGGCAATCCGCGCTCCGGGCATCTTTTTTGCCGCATCCTCAAAGGCGCGCATCCGGAGTATCCTTCCCGCTTCCTCGGAACCGATCCCGGCCTCTTCTGCAAAACCTGTGACATCGGCGTGCACGGCCGAAAACGGAACATTCCACTCCCTGCAGAGGCTGCGGACGAATTCCTCGTCCTGAGCCGCAGCGTCCCTGAGCCCGTGATTCACGTGTACCACATAAACAGGAATGCCCGGGACAGCTCCCTGCTCCCTCAGCGAGAGCAGGACGCGAAGAAGGCACACGGAATCCGCGCCCCCCGAAACACCGGCCACAATTCCGGAGCAGTCCTCCAGCATGCGGTACTCCCTTATGTACCGCGCCGTCTGTCTCTCCAGCGTATATACTGCATCTCTTCCCATCTGCCTAAAGAGGGAACGAGGACGGGCTGAACTGATGTCAGTTGCCGTCCTCGTTCTTGAAAATTGTCTCCCCGTCATGTACCAGTCCAAGCTTGTCCTTGGCGACTTCCTCGATGTACTTCCGGGTCTTGATGTATTTGCTGTATTCCTCGATTTCCTCGGTGCGGCGCTGCTCTTCGGCAAGAGTCTGCTCCAGTGCGCTCCTCTGCTCCTCCAGCGCGTCAAGCTCGCTCTTTCTCCTGAGGCACCCGAAACCGATCAGCAGGATCATGCTGCCGATGATAAAGAAGAGGAATGAATGCCCGGACCTCCGCTTTCTGCGGGGCTCCTGCCCCCTTCTTTCCGGGGATTCCCTGTAACTGTCATACCCGCTCCGGCTCCCTGTGTCTGCGGAACCGCTGCGCTGGTTCCTGGTCCGGGTGTTTCCTGACATCTTAGTCCTCCATACCTCCGGATTCCGGCTGCTTTGAACGCGGAAAAACTTTACAGATAGCGGAAGAGCTCCGCTGCCTCTTCCTTGCGGACGGTTTCCTCTACGGAAAGAACCTCGACCTTCGTGTCGCGGTTCCCGAAGGAAATCTCGATGATATCCCCCGGCTTCACCTCCGCCGAAGCTCTTGCGACCCTGCCGTTAAGGAGTACCCTTCCGTTGTCGCAGGCCTCATTGGCAACCGTTCTGCGCTTGATGATGCGGGATACCTTCAAATACTTGTCCAGCCTCATAACGACCTCGAATACAAAGAAGCCCGGAGATTGCTCTCCGGGCTCAAAGGATCCAGAAACAATTACTTGCTGTTGACAGCATCCTTTAAAGCCTTGCCGGCCTTGAACTTGGGAGCCTTGGAAGCCTTAATCTTCATGACCTTGTTGGTCTGAGGATTTCTGCCCTCTCTGGCTGCTCTCTGGGTGACTTCGAAAGTGCCGAAGCCGACGAGCTGAATCTTCTCGCCCTTCTTGAGCTGTTTGGTAACGGTCTCGGTAAAGCCCTTAAGAGCGGCCTCAGCATCCTTCTTGGAAAGTCCGGACTCCTCTGCGATCGCAGCAACTAATTCTGTCTTGTTCATGATAATCCTCCTAGAATAATCAGATTCATCTGTCCCATCCGGGTTATGACCGGATGTCTACATCATTTATAGCGGTTTGATGGCGCTTTGTCAACTAAAAATAGCGAAATTACGCCGTTTATAAGGTTTTACCAGTGGTTTTACTCCTCACTGAAGTCATCCTTGCCCGCGCCGCACAGAGGACAGACAAAATCCTCGGGAAGATCAGCGAACTTCGTTCCGGGTTCGATGCCATTCTCGGGAGAGCCCTCAGCCTCATCGTAAATCCATCCGCATACATTGCAAACAAACTTCATTTCCTGCTCCTTTCCGGCCTCCGGCCGCTTTCCGGATCTCTCCGGGATTGATTTCTGCTGTTCTGTTCATCGGATCCTCAGATCCGTAAGTACTGCCTTAATGATCTTCTTCGGCCGGCTGATCCTCCGGGCGGTAGCGCCCTGCCCGGTAGGCCTGCTCCAGATAAGTTCTTTCATTGTGCCCGGGAGTCTCCAGGACGTCGTCAAGCATCGCCTGAAGCACACGGCCCATCTCCCTGCCGGGCTTCTCTCCCCAGGCCATGAGCTCTCTTCCGCCCACTGCAAGAGTCTTTAAGCTGACACAGTCCTTCTCCTCCAGCACCTTCCGGAAAAGTTCCTCTATCCTGTCAAGGTGCCGGGCCTTCTCTTCCCGCTGATAATCGCTCTGCGCCGCGAGATCCGCACGCTTGACCTCCAGGAGGAGCGGAAACATCCTCTCCCCCACCCGGTTAACTGCTCTGCGCACGGAACGGGCGTCATCCTCAATCTTAAGGTCGTGGTTCTTCACCAGCAGCACGACATCATCAATGGAGGCGTTGTCGTATTTGAGCCTCTTCATGATGCTTAAGGCCAGATCGGCGCTTACCTGGGCATGACCGTGGAAATGATCAATCCCGTCCTCATCCGTGGTCCGGCAGGCCGGCTTGCCCAGATCATGAAAGAGCATCGTAAGCCGCAGAACCTGATCCGCGCGGACCGCGCACACCGACCGGATAATGTGTTCTCCGACGTTGAAGCAGTGATGCGGATTATGCTGCGGAGTCTTAAGGCACAGCGCGAGCTCGGGCATGATGACGTCCAGTATGCCGGTCTCATCCAGCAGGAAGAGTTTTTCCGGATGCCCTGAGAGAAGCAGTTTGGAAAGCTCTGTCCTGATCCTCTCCGCGCTGATGCGCCTAAGCGTCGGAACAAGTCCGGAGAGTGCCCCGAGAGTTTTCTCCTCTATGCTGTAATCCAGCTGGGCGGAAAAACGCACCGCCCGCATGATGCGGAGTGCGTCCTCCCTGAAGCGCTCCTCCGGGTCGCCTACCGCGCGAAGGACATGTTTTTGCATGTCCCCCGTCCCGTCAAAGAAATCGACAAGGCCGTCCCTTGGAGAATAAGCCATGGCGTTGACCGTAAAGTCCCGGCGCATGAGATCCTCGCGCAGCGACCCGGTAAACATCACCGAATCCGGATGCCTTCCGTCACCGTAGGAGCCGTCGATCCGGTAAGTCGTCACCTCGTAGCTCTCCTTCCCGGAGAGCACCGTGACCGTCCCATGCTTAATTCCCGTCGGCACCGTGCGCCTGAACAGCGCAGTGACCTCCTCCGGCCTCGCCGAGGTTGTGATGTCCCAGTCGCTCGGAATTCTTCCGAGAAGAGAATCGCGCACACATCCCCCGACGACGTAGGCCTCGAAACCGGCGTCGTTCAGCGTATCCAGTATCCGGACACAGCGCTCCGGAACAGCAATCACGAAATCCGTCATGAAACCAGCGCTACCGCCTGGCGTGCGATGGCGAGCTCCTCGTTGGTGGGAACCACCATGGTCACAACCTTATCCTCAGGGGCAGAGAGAATGATTTCCTCGCCGCGGCTTAAGTTGCGCTCGGGATCGACGGAGGTGCCGAGGAAGCTGGTATACTTCGTGACCATCTCACGGACGACGGCGGTGTTCTCGCCTACACCTGCGGTGAAGGCGATGACATCCACTCCGCCCATCTCCGCGGCGTAGGCTCCGATGTACTTGCCGACACGGAGGGCGTAGGTCTTAAGTGCGGTCTGAGCCGTCTCGTTTCCTGCCTCGGCAGCGGCGGTAATGTCACGGAAGTCACTGGAAAGGCCTCCGGTGAGACCCAGCATTCCGGATTCCTTGTTGAGCACCTGGTTGACAATGTGGTCCACATCCTCGCCGAGCTTGTCCGTGAGGAACGGGATCACCGCGGGATCGATGTCGCCGCAGCGGGTGCCCATGATCAGTCCTTCGAGAGGAGTGAGGCCCATGGAAGTATCTACGGATTTGCCATGATCCACGGCGGAAATGGACGCACCGTTGCCGAGGTGGCACACGATAATGCGCAGGTCTTCTCTCTTCTTCCCGAGGATCTCGGCAGCGCGGCTGCTTACGTAATCGTGGCTCGTTCCGTGGAAGCCGTAGCGGCGGACCTTGAACTTCTCATAATACTCCAGCGGAATCGCGTAGAGGTAAGATTCCTTCGGCATGGTCTGGTGGAAGGCCGTGTCAAATACCGCCACCTGGGG
>OMSM01000375.1 GCA_900313745.1 uncultured Lachnospiraceae bacterium | reverse complement strand
TCAATTACGCCGGGGACAACGACTTCTACCGCCTGGAGATGAGAAGGCTGATCCGGGGCGCAAAAGCCCTCGGAGTGCCGCTTGAGCTCAATTTCCTCGGGCTCATGGAGAACAGGAACTATCCCAATCCCGTCTTCTGGACCATGGTTGGGGAGGAAGGAGCTCCGGTGGTCTACGGCGCGGATGCCCACAGGCCGGAGAACGTCTTCGTGCCCTGGGTCTATGACAAGGCCGAGAGCTGGAGAAAGAAGTACGGATTTACCGTCATCCCGGAGCTTGATCTCTCCGGGGCGGCTCCGAACTGAACCAGAACGAATACAAAGAGGCGCCTGAAAGGGCGAAGCGAAGGCGGAATACCTCCGGAAGTGCGGCGGGTATTCCGCCTTCTTCCGTGTCCGGGCCAAAACTAATGACAGCGTCGGTCGAGTCTCCCCCGAACGGGGTGCACTCATCTGCCGAATACCCGGGAAGCGGCACGCCCTTGTCGTCGGTGATCTCCGCCCGGATGCAGCCGCCGCTCCCGCAGAGGGCATTAATGTGGAGAAAGACCGGGCCGTCGGCACGGAGGGTAAGTTTTTCCGTGAGGACAAAGCCCTTTCCGGAGCCTTCCGGGGCAAGAGAAGCGAAGCCGTCCCGGCGGAGAACCGCCGCTCCGACGCTGCCTCCGGCGTAGAGGTTATGCCCGAGCTTCGGAGAGTCCCCGGAGAAGGCGGAGTAATAGAAGGTCAGCGTGTCCTTCTCCGCGGTGAAGAGACCGTTCGCGGGGTGAAGGTAACCGTAGTCCCAGCGCCCGGGGACGCGGGAGGAGGAGAGGAAGGCGTTCCTGTTCTCACGGGAGAAGTGGAAGCCGTCCCTGGAGAAGCCAAGGAAGAGGTCGCAGATCTTGGGTGTGCCCGCGGCTTCCGCGATCGGGTTGGGCGGGCCGAGGAAGAGGGTGAACATTCCGAGCATGACGCTCTCGTATGCGGCGCAGTCCAGGTTGTAGAGCTGGGAGTAGTAGCCAAGCTCCGGGTCGGGGGCATCGAGCAGGTCCGCGCGCTGCCAGAAGCGCACATCTTCGGGCTTCCAGCGGGCTCCTCCGAAGAGATCATCCGCCTCCGCCATCCCGCGGGTCCGGACACGGGAATCAAGGGAGGAGAAGGTGCGGAGGCTGTAGACCCACTTTTTCCTGAAGGGGTTGTAGAAGAAGGTGGAGTTGTCGCCGCAGGGGGAGGTCTCTCCGATGAGCGTCCAGTTAAGCCCGTCCGGGGAGGCATAGAGACGGGTAACCTCGCGGGGAGGCACAGAGCCGGGGACGTCGTGGTAGTGCCTTGGCATGAAGGGGTAGTACCGGGGATCCTCGTCGAATATCCGGTAGAAGACCATCATCTTATAGCGCCGGTCCGGATCCGCAGAATCCTCATCCAGCCATACGGCGTCGCCGTCCCGCATCCATCCGGGTTCGTGGGGAAGAATGCTGTCCGAGACCCGGTTCCAGTTTATGCCGTCGGAGCTTACGGCGAGTCCGGTGCCGTCGAACCAGCCCGAGTGATACCACATCCTGATCTTTCCGTCCAGAGGATCCCGGAACACGCCTCCGTTGAAGGGACAGGCGCAGGGGCAGAAGCCTCCGTTCATCTCCCTTGGAGTGGAGGGTACGAATACCGGGTTTTCCCGTACAGCGGGGGTGCCCCAGACCCTGGAGAGCCCGGACATCTGTGCAATGAGGAAGTCGTCTGCGAAGAGCTGCCTTCCGGCAGTGATGTCGATGACCTCCGGGTGCGCCCCTGGCGCGCCGTCCGGAAGGCTGCGGTCAAGATAAGGCACCGGGAGAGGCCTGTCCAGGGATGTCTCGGGCAGGACAGGCGGCCAGATCTCCGGAAGCAGGATGCCGTTATAGAGCTTTTCCATACGCGTTTCCCCCAATTTGAGGACTGTTCCTTTAAAAATCATAGCACGCCGGCTGTGGGACAGCTGTGAAAAATGGCGAAGTTTTGAGACAGTATTACCTTTTTGTCCCATGACTTTTCCCCTCCGCGGAATTATCCTTGCTAGGAATTATGGACGACTGCATCCTGGAAAACCGGACTTGATACAAGGCTTCCGGGCAGCCGCCGGAGCATCTGACTCCTGCGCTCAAGGCGCAGATGCCACAGAATACGGAGATAAATCAATGCCTAGTATTATGGAAAACGTCTCGCATGCCGCCGAGCGGCAGGCCATGAGCCTTCTTATTGATTCCGTCCTTAAGAAGAGGCAGAAGGC
The DNA here is from genome assembly GCA_900313745.1 of uncultured Lachnospiraceae bacterium. GTDB lineage: Bacteria > Bacillota > Clostridia > Lachnospirales > Lachnospiraceae > CAG-791. The sequence continues at coordinate 184 of OMSM01000375.1, read as the reverse complement.
GGAGGATCCCTCGGCCTTCTATCTGAAGATTGTGGACGCCGCCGCACCGTTCTACCGGGGAGCGACCGAGGAACAGCTGAACGCCGTAAGGAAAGCCATCCAGGATCCGGACAACCGCTGGTTCAGGCTCATCAACAAGGTGATCGACGAGGCGGATCCGGGCTATCTCAAGAAAATGATCCTC
>OMSM01000304.1 GCA_900313745.1 uncultured Lachnospiraceae bacterium | reverse complement strand
TACCGAATGCAGTTCTTTCAATCATTCTCACCCTCAAAGAAGATAGGATTGGTCCATGCGCGGTGTCCCTCCGCGTCGAGCACCGATGCGCGGATGTAGCCAGGGGCGGTAATCCTTACCTTTGCCTCCGAAAGCGTCTCCTCCCCCTCCGCGGGAAGGAATACGCTGTACGGCGCCCTTAAGTGATGGAACTTGATCTCCTTTACCGGAGACGACGCGATGTAAGCCCAGCCGTCCTCGACGTAAAAGTCACGGATCTCCGGCCCGCAGGAGGAGTAGAAGCATCCCTCCTTCAGCGCGTTCAGAATGGAGGAGACGCTGCGCTCCGCCCTCACCATGACCCAGCCGTTGCAGTGCTCGTTCATCGCATGTCCGTCGTCAACGGCCACGCCGTAAATCTGCTGTCCCTGGATGAGAAGCTCGTCCCAGTAGGCCGCGTTGGTGTCCAGCCGGTCATTGATCGCACAGCCGGAATTCCAGATCTCCATGGCAAAATTGCCCCTGAGCATCTCGAACTCCCTTGCCGGCGTGCCGCTCCACTCCGGATGGCAGTATATGGTCATGTTGCCGTTCTCATGAATCCAGTCCAGCATGGGCTGGGTATCCTCCGGCTTCCGGATGCTCCGGGAATCAAAATACTGATCCTGGTCATAGCCGTTCCCGTCCTGCTTCTCCGGCCCGATGCACACGATGTGGTGGCAGTGCACGGCTCTCTCCGGGAAATTCGCGTCCATCTCCATCCCTGGGATGATCACGATTCCCTCCTCGCCGAAGCTGTCGTAGTTGTACTTCCGGTGATCCGTGAGCGTCATAAAGTCGTAGCCGTGCTCCTTGTGAAGCCGGATCACCTCCGCCGGATCGCCCTTGCCGTCAGAGCGGGTCGTGTGGCAGTGAAGGCCGCCCTTCAGCATCTCCCCGCCGGTGAACGCCGGCTGCCTGATCATCTTTCCCAAAACCAAATCCCCCTTTTATGCAAAAACTTATACCTCGCTGAGGCAAAATCCGCGGATGCGGTTTTGCCGAAAGCGGCGCCCGGTGCGTCAGCACCGTTGGCGCAGTTTGAAAGTTCTGCATCGGCAGAACTTTCAATCTTATACCTCGCTGAGGCAAACCCGTGCATGCGGTTTTGCCGAAAGCGGCGCCCGGTGCGCCGGAGTATCCGTTACGCTTTCACCGGTCCCCGGTAATCCACGCAGAGCATGGTCAGGTCGTCGAACTGCTCCGCCTCACCGACAAACGCGTCCACCGCGCCGTGCACCGCGGCAAGCACCTTATCCGGCGTGCTTAAAGGCGCGGAATTCAAGGTTTCCACCGTGCGCGCCGTGCCAAACATTTTTCCGTTCCTGTCCGTCGCCTCCGGGACGCCGTCCGTGTACAGGAAGATGCGGCTGCCCGGCTCCATAAGGATCTCATATTCCTTGTATTTCAGCCCGGAGAACGCTCCGATGACCATCCCGTGCTTGTCCTTGAACAATTCGTACTTTCCGTCCGGCTTCATGAGGATGGGGTACTCGTGCCCCGCGTTGGCTGCGGTAAGCCTCCCCGTGGAGATCTCCAGTATCCCGATCCAGACCGTGACGAACATCTGCTCCTTGTTGTTCGAGCAGATCGACTCATTGGTCGCCGTGAGGATTTCCGCCGGGGATTTCCCGCTCATCGCGTTGTTCTTCAGGACTATTTTGGAGGCCATCATAAACAGCGCCGCGGGAATTCCCTTGCCGGAAACGTCTGCGATCTCCAGGCACAGATGGTCGTCATCGATCATGAAGAAGTCGTAGAAATCGCCGCCGACCTCCCTGGCCGGATCCATCTCGGCGTAGAGATCGAACTCCTTCCTGTCCGGGAACGGCGGAAATATCGTGATCAGCATGTCCATCTGTATCCTCGCCGCAAGGGAGAGCTCGGTGCTGATCCTCTCCTTCTCCGCGGTGATCCTGGTCAGGTTGTCCACGTAATTCCCGATCTGCTCCTCCATCTGGTCGACGGATTCCGCAAGAATCCCGATATCATCCTTGTTCCGTATCGTCTCGGCAAGCTTCTTTCCCGGGATGGTGTTTTCCGATGCGAAGCGGCTTGCCTCCTTCGTGATCTCGCGGACCGGCTGAAGCAGCATCCTGGAAAGATACAGGCTCTGCAGGACGACCACCGCCAGCACCAGCACGATCAGGGTCCTGATGACGGACCGGACATACTCCTTGCGCGCTTCCGAGAGCACGTCCATCTGCCGCTGCACGCAGAGAATTGCCTTCGTCTTGCTCCCGGTTCCCTTTACCGGCACCATCGCGGTGATGTGGGGATCGGTCTCGATATAGCCCTTGTCCCGGACCACCAGCTCCGCGGAAGAAGAGCCGTCGTACAGCTTCCGGTACTTGGTCCTGTAGTCATCGTTGGTCGTCTCCCGGACATAGCCGATGTCAAACTCCGAATAGCTTGTATTGTGATTGACCGTGGAGAACACGAAGGTAATGCGGCCGTAATCATCCAGATCCGGCGTGATCACGTAAATAAAAGTGGAGCCCGTCGCGTTGCAGAGCTGGTCCAGTTTCTCCCAGACCAGCTGGTATCTCTGGGTGGTGCCCCGGGTCTCGTAGAAGCGGTCAATATCGTCGCCGTTCAGGTACGATGCGGCATGATTCGCGGTCCTGAACGCGCCGTCCGCATACTGCTGCAGCAGGGTCTCCGTGAAGCCCCTGTAGCCGATAATCCCCACGATCAGCGAGAAAAGCGCGAGCATGAAAATCACGCCCGCAAGGATCTTGAGGACAAGATTTTTCCGAAGTTTGTTAAACATTTCTATCTTCTCCATCTGCGCAGCCCGCGCTCATAGCACTTCCTGCAGATCCCGTAGCGGGAGTCCCAGGGAAGCTTCTTTCCGCAGTACCGGCAGGTTCGCGGCTTCAGGGACTGCTTGTCCAGTATGGCGATTATTCTCTCCGAGATTCTGTTCTTCGCCGGAAGCACCCAGGAAAACTCCTCCGGCTCGAAACGCGTCCGGTAGTAGTAGAGGAGGTCGCAGACCGCGAACTGCCGCTCAAGCACGGCCAGCATGTCCGCATCTTCGTCCTCCTTCCCTCTGCCCGGGCCTCCCCCGGAGGCACCCGGGGGCGAATATCCTGAGTACCGGGTCTTAAAGTACCCCTCCGCTCCCGTCTCCGTGCCGAGAGCCGCGAGCCTTGCCTCGCTGTAATCCAGTTTTCGCCCCTGCACCTGGCACTCCAGCATCTCCATCCAGAGCAGCATCAGGTACTCGTCCTCACTGTCGAAGGGCATGGTCGCGAAGCGGTAGATGAGCCTCCGGTCCTCCGTCCTCTCCTCCGCTATCAGGCAGAGTTTTAGCTCCTCCGTGATATCCGCCTTCTCATATCCCGGCGCGGAGGGGATCGCAATCCACTGAACCATGGTGGCGGACAGCTTGTCCCCAAGTCCGATCAGCGTCTCGGGAAAGGACACAAAGGCCGCTGCGACCGGCACCGGCTCCTCCTCCATCGCTCCGATCAGGAAGGACTTCGACCGGATTGTGTTGTAATACCCCGTCTCATGGATTCCGTAGCGGCCGGCTCTCCCCGCAATCTGCTTCACCTCCGGAGGAGTGAGCTCCCGCCGCTCCGTCCCGTCGAATTTCTCGGTCTGCAGGAAGACCACCCGCCGGATCGGCAGGTTAAGCCCCATTCCGACAGCGTCCGTCGCAACCACCACTCCGGAGCGGCCGGAGGCAAAATCCTCCGCCTGCTTGTGCCGGACGTCATAGGGGAGCGCCCCGTAGATCACGCTGCAGCTGATTCTCCTGCTCTCCTGGAGGATCGCTGCAACGGCGTGCACGTCCTTCCTGGAGAACACAATCAGCGCATCTCCGGGCTCCACGCTCTTCGGGAAGGAATAGCTGTGGGTATCCGCGACCAGCGGCGTCATTCTCTCGTGCCGCACCGTGCGGTATTCATCCCCGCAGTCCCGGATCAGCCGGATTACGCACTCCTCGGCCTCCGGGGCGAGGCACACGTGAACCTCCTTCGCAAGCACGCCGAGAATCGCTGCGGTCCATGCGCCTCCCCGCTGGCGGTCGCTCACCATCTGGGCCTCGTCGATCACCGCGACGTCATAATAGGTCTCCGGAGGAAGCATCTCCACCGTGGACGCCCTGTAGCAGGCGCCCTCCACGTAGATCTCCTCCTCGCCGGTTACCAGGTCGCAGGGATAGCCGTCCCGGTTCAGCCGGTCGTACTGCTCGTAGGCGAGAAGCCTCAGAGGCCCCAGGTAAATGCCGTTTCCGGCCTTTCTTGCCGCTTCCATCGCCTCGTGAGTTTTGCCGGAATTGGTCGGGCCGATGTGGAGCACAAAACTGCGGTGCAGCTCCCTTGCCGCCGGGTAGAGATCGGGGATCCGCTCAGGCATCCTGTCGAGGATGTTCCTCCTCAGTATTCGCCTGGCCTTTGCCGTCCTGTCGATTTCGGTGCGCGGGGCATAGCCCCGCGGCTTTTTGCGCCGGTAGTGGTTCTTCTTCATATGAAATATGATATCATGATTGGGCTTGTAAATGCCGCAAAGCGGTGATTTCACTTAAGACCGGAAAGCAGGGCATTACGCCCGCTCTCCGGAAACCGGCCGGATCCGGCCGGGAAAGGATTATGCCATGATGAAAAAACTCACATTAACTGCTGTATTTCTCCTTATTGCCGCGTTCGTGCTGACAGGCTGCGGCAGGGACGCCTTCACGGCGGAGAACTACGGTGAGAACAGCATTACTTTTCACGGGAAAGGCGCGGCAAAGAAGAGTTTTGTCGTCACGGGATCGCTCACCGTGGAGGAGAACGACAAAATCGTCATCGAATCGGCAATGGAGAAG
>OMSM01000055.1 GCA_900313745.1 uncultured Lachnospiraceae bacterium | reverse complement strand
GATGAAAAGGGGCTCAGGCACCTCGTCTCCATCCTCATGGACAACGCCGTGAAATACAGCCCGGAGGGCGGGAGCATCTCGCTCACCCTTACCGGGGACAGAAAAGGGAGCCGCGCGGTGCTCTCCGTAAAGAACACCACCGCAGCTCCCGTCTCCGACGAAACCCTGAACAATATGTTTGACCGCTTCTACCGCGCGGACGCCTCCCGGAACTCCTCCGCCGGAGGCTACGGCATCGGCCTCTCCATCGCGCGCGCGGTCGTCTCGCAGCATAAGGGAACCATCTCCGCCTCGAGGCTGGAGAACATGCCGGATCCCGGTATAGTCGTCACCGCAAAACTTCCGCTGTGCCAGGTCTGAGCGGCCGGCTTAGTCGTCCGATGCCTCGGAGAACTCCTGCACCATCGCATGAATCTGGTCAATCTCGTCAGCCACCGGTATTTCCCCGGGCCTGCTGCTGTTCTCGTCAGGATCGCTGAACACCACCGCGAGGTGCGGATTTGCGCGCTCCGCGTCCCTTAAGGTGTGGCAGAGCCTTCCGAAGTAGTCATAGCGCTCCTCGGGCAGGTAGAGCCCGATCACCGTGTCCTCCCGGATATCCGTGAGGCAGTCGTAGAGGGCGTCCAGGTTCATCCCGTAATACTCCGGGAACTGCAGCTCCTCCTTGAACTGCTCGTGGATCATCGCCCTGTCCATGTCTTCCGTGAGATAAATCAGCACCTTTTTCATTCCCTTCACCCCCGTTGCTAATAAAGCTGCTCAAACGTCAGATAGTGATCCTCCGTATAGAAGATCAGCCCGTCATTGGAGTAGACTATGCGCTTCGCACCCCGGCGTCCGCCGTGATAGTCGATATCGCACTCGTAATATTTCCGCCCGCTCTTTTCCGGAAGATTGCGCTCGTAGTTGCCGAAGCGGGTGCCGCCGATGGACTTGCCCGGCGCGACGTCCCAGAGATTTCCGCGGTAGCTGTCCCAGCCAAGCTCCTCCGCCTCGCGCTTCGTGATGTAGTTGGAGGGGAGCCTTCCGTAGATGTGAATGTATAGCGCGACCTCCTCCCTGGAGGTGTACTCGCCGTCCTCCTCGACCGTGAGCTCAGGCTCCTCCGGCGCGGAAGCCGCCTGCTGGGAGCCTGTCCCGGAGGCGTTTCCGGAGGCGGGCTGCGTCGCACCGTCAGTTTTGGCCGAAGCGGTCTCCTGGGACACGCCCATGCAGCTGTTCACCCAGGAGATGAAACCGGACTGCGGGTCACCGGTGCGCTCGGCCTCGGTGTGGCCCTGCCCCCAGACCATCGCAAAGTCCACGTCCTCCACGTCGGGATAGTCATAGAGCGCCAGCGCGAGGTTGATCTCCGTGGTGTTGGAGGTGTCGCTCTGGCTTATCCCGGTGCGGATGCGCCAGTGGGCCGCCGGCATGCTGCCGCCGTAGCCCTCCCTGGAGGGAAGGAGGTAATAGAGCGGGCTGTACATCGCGAGGCGGTAATCCGGAGTAAAGCCGAGCTCGTCCTCCTTCTCCAGATCCTCCATGTAATCGTAGGCGTAATCCGAATCCAGGTCGATCAGCACGTCCGCCATCGCGGCGTCGAAGTGGGCGGCATCGCCGTCGACGCCGAAGAGCGTGTTCTCCGCCTGGCCGCGGTCGAGCTGGTCGAACGCGCCGATCCGCTTGGAGGCCTGTTTCATCCTCGCGGTGAAATCGGCAATGCTGGTGATGGTAACCTCGCCGGTCCTGCCGTCAAAACTCACCCACCTGCCGTCCGCGTTCAGCGCGTCGATGTAGTCCTCCGCGGTATCAAATGTCCCGGAGATCTGCGTGCTTCCGGGGCCTCCCGTGCGGCCGGCGGTATAAGGAAACTCGGTGTCGGCGAGGAAGTTTTCCAGGGAGCGCTCGATCTCCGACTTCACGTAATCGTAGTAGCTTCCCGCCTGTCCGATGCCTTCCTCCGACTCGTCCAGCGTCAGCGCCTCGAAAACTTCCGACTCCGAGCCGTCCGTGAGCTCGAGGGTGAGGATCTCGTCCCTGTCGGATTCCGCCTTTCCGCGCGTGCCGGCGGTTTCCGGACCGGGGGCGACCAGGACGAGGTCGTTGATGTAATCGATGTACGCCTCCGCGAGGCCGTCGCTGATCTCCTGCTCCTCATCGCCGAGGCCTGTGCGGGTGGATCCCATCTGCCACTCATAGGCCATGTCTGCGGCTTCCAGGCTTGTGATCGGGCACCAGCACATTGCGCCGAGGATCACGTCGCTTTCATCCATCACCGCGCCGATGGCCTCGAGGTAATCGTCATATTCCAGGGCGTCGCCCGACGCGCCGAGGATGGCGGACTGCGCGCCGCCCCCGCTCATTCCGAAGGAGAAGATGCTCTCCGCGTCGCCGGGCAGGCTGTCCGCGACGGAGCGCACGTAGCGGATTGCCGCCTTCAGGTCCGTCACGCCTGCAGGTGCGCCGTGTTCCCTTCCGCGGCAGCCCGCATGAAGGCAGATGAAACCGGCGTCTGTATAGGCGCTGACATCCTCGAAGCCGTCCGGAGCCTTCATCGCCGAGTAGCCGGGTGTGTTCACCGGAAGCACCATCGGTGCGGTCTCCGCAGTGTATCCGCCGGCTTCGCCCTTCTTGTTGACCGTCACGCTGAAGGTCCCGTCCCCGTTGTCCTTCCCGTTGAAGTACGCCCCGGGCACGAAGATGCCCATGCTCTCGTACTCCGCGTCAGCGGGATATTCGCAGTAGGTAAGGCCGGTCTGGTAATAGACGTCATCCTCCGCGCTGTAGCTCCAGGCGGACATGTCGAGGTCCGAAAGACCGCCGGATGCCGCTGCGGCCGCCCTTGCCGTCGAAGCATAAGAACCGCTGCCGATGCCGGCGCCGATGAGGGCAGTCATCACAAGGGACGCGATGAGGATGCGAAGCTTCTTTATTCTCATGATATCCCGTTCTCCTTTCTTCCGGGGACGCCGGGTCCCCTGCTCTGCGTACTATTATACCGTAACTTCCCCGCAAGGTTGCCTATTGAACTATAGGCTTATTTCCTCTAATATAGTCAGTACAGAGCGCACATGTTGCACGCTACATATCGTGTGAATATACATCAGCACATCAGAGTGAGGTTTTAGCATTGGCACTTCGATTGTTCAAACAGATTGATATGACCGAGGGAGTCCCCGGAAAACAGATTGTCGCCTTCACCATCCCCATGCTCATCGGCAACATCGCCCAGCAGCTTTACAATACTGCGGACAGCATCATCGTCGGCCGCTTTGTCGGTGACAACGCCCTTGCGGCGGTCGGCTCCGCCGGCCCTATCGTGAACCTTCTCATGGTTCTCTTCGTCGGCGTCTCCGTCGGCGCCTCGATCATGGTCTCCCAGTTCTACGGCGCCCGCCAGCGCGAGGAGCTCGCCCGCTCCATCGGCACCTGCATCTCCCTTACCGCGCTTTCGTCGCTGATCATCATGATCATCACGCCGCTGGTCGCCATGCCGCTGCTGAGGCTGCTCAATACGCCGGAGAGCATCATCCACTGGTGCCATGAGTATCTGCTGATCCTTATGATCGGCTGCGCGGG
>OMSM01000052.1 GCA_900313745.1 uncultured Lachnospiraceae bacterium | reverse complement strand
GCGGAAGAGATGGGGCTTATCTTTGCCGTCGGAATGCTCGCCGTCTGTATGGCATGTTTCCTGAGCATACTCTGGCTTTCCCTCTCCTTCGCGGACCGGTTTTCACGATATACGGCCTTCGGTTTCGCAATTACCTATGCCTTCCAGATCTTTCTCACGGTGGGGGGAGAGGTCCGGTTCATCCCGCTGACGGGGGTAACCCTGCCGCTGGTCAGCTACGGCGGCAGCTCCGTACTCGCCACGATCATCATGTTCACCGCGGTGCAGTCCATCGCGATAGCAGGAAGCGGGCAGAGGGAAGAGGCGCGCAGAGGGACGACGAGAAAGCTCCGGGCGAGGAAGCAGATCTATTTTGTCCAGTTTTTCTTCCTTGCGCTCTTTGCATCCATGAGCATCTACACGGTCGTGTACGCCTCGACCTATGAACAGGAGCTCTTCGAGAACGACTACAACGGGAGGGAGCAGCTTCTTCTTCAGGAGAATATCCGGGGGAGCATACTGGCCAGAGACGGTCAGGTCCTCGCGGAGACTGTGCCGGGAGAAAACGGGGAAGGGGAGAGGCGGAACTATCCCTTCGGGAAGCTGTTCTCGCACATCGTAGGTTTTTCCACCAAGGGAAGAAGCGGTATCGAGTCGTCGGAGAACTATGCCCTCGTCCACTCGGACATCGCGCTCTCCACTAAGGCGGCCCTCGACGACGCGGGGGAGAAGTACCCGGGGAATACGGTGGTCACAACGCTGGATACAGAGCTGCAGAAGGCGGCCGTGGAGGCAATGGGGATATACCGCGGGGCTATCGTGATCAGTGATCCCCGGACCGGGGACATCCTCGCGATGGTTTCCATGCCGGATTTCGACCCGAATACGATAGACGAAGACTGGGAGAACTACCTCGCGGAGGAATACAGCGTCGGAACACTTTTAAACCGCGCCTCCCAGGGACTTTATCCCCCCGGCTCAACCTTCAAGATCATGGATGCCGCGGAATACATAAAGGAGCATCCGGACAGCTGTTTTGACTACAGGTTTAACTGCGGGGGCACCTTCACGAGCGGCGGGGAGACGATACACTGCTACCACTATGAGGCGCACGGAAGCGTGAATCTCACGACCTCCTTCGCCCGTTCCTGCAATTCCTCCTTTGCCAATATCGGGATGAGCCTGGACAGGGATCTCTTCAACGAAACACTGCGGACGATGATGTTCGATGAAAAGCTTCCCTATGACCTTCCGTCCTCTGTCAGCCACGCCCATATCGGCGATGACGCGGACAGCGCAGGGATGATGCAGCGCGCAATCGGCCAGGGGGACACGTCGATTTCGCCCCTGCACCTGAACCTGATCACCCAGGCGATCGCGAACGGGGGAATCCTCATGCGTCCGAGGCTCATCCTCGAAACCCGTTCGGCGGACGGAAGCATGGTCAGGACAAACCCTGCCGTGCAGTACCGGCGGCTGATGGACGCGGAGACCGCCGGAGCACTGACCGAGCTTATGACGGCAGTGGTCACGGGAGGTACGGCGACCAAGCTTACCGGCTACGGCTACACCGCGGCGGGAAAAACCGGCTCCGCGGAGTACAACGACCGCGATGCGAGCCAGTCCCACGCATGGTTTACCGGCTTTGCGCCGGCAGAGGACCCGAGGGTAGCGGTGACCGTGATCATAGAGGGCGCCGGCAGCGGCGGTGATTACGCGGTTCCCATGGCAAGAAGAGCGTTTGACGCGTATTTTGCGCAGTACGGACTGGAGGCTTCCGGGCAGTGAAGATCCGTTTTCACCGGAAACTATATAAAGGCAGGATGGTGCTGAATGCAGGGAAGGCCGTAAAGATGCTCTCGGAGGGCAAAACTTCGCCTCTTCTTTACTGTATTGTGCGCTCTCCGGACGGGAGAAGCGTTGAGCTTGTGAGCTCCGGATGGTTCAGCCAGCCCTGGTACGAGGACCGGGAGATTTACGTTGTCGGAATAGCCTCCGGATGGAAGGACGGTATTGAACTGCTGTCATCGATCATGCAGGAGACGGTATCCGGGACGGGAGATACGGATATCGTCCGCTATCTCTTCCCGGGGGAGGACATAAATGGCGGTGGTGCTTAAGGTTATCATCCTCCTCCTTGCCGCTGTTCTCGCCGCTGTCCTGATAGTCCTGTTCTGGCCGGTGCGCTACCGCCTGGACGGGAGGCTCGCCGGCACCGGCGGATCCGCGGAGGGATTCCTCAGGGCGAGGGCCGGCCTGTTCTTCGGACTCGTGCGGGCTGCCTGCGATTATCCGGAACATCCGGAATTTACCGTGAAGGTGCTCTGCTTCACCGTATTCCGGTCAGGAGGAAAGAAGAAGGAGCCGGAAGAGGAAGGGAATACTGAAGAAAAGCCGGAGAAATCCCTCGCGGACAGGATAAAGCAGGGATGTGATACTATTAGGAAGATCAGCGGAAGAGGCGCCGCCGCCAGGGAAATCCTGGAGAGCCGGAGCGGCGGAAGGGCGTGGAGAAAAGGAAAACGGAAAGCGCTTAAGGTACTTAGGGCTGTTTTGCCGGAGAGATACCGTATTGCGGGAAATGCCGGGCTTGGCGATCCGGCGGCCACCGGAACGCTCATGATGGCGCAGTCCGTGCTTTATCCCTGGACGGGGGAGCGCCTTCTGGTCCTGCCTGATTTTGAAAGTGAGGAGATCACGCTGGATATTACCGGGGAGGGACGCGGAGCATTCATGATCGCGACGGTGCTCTTCGGTTTTCTTGCCTTATATCTGGACAAAGATGTGCGCTTTGTGTGGGAGAGACTAAAGAGGGAGGTTCTAAATGGCGGAGAATCATAATGCAATCGGCGATGTGGTGAGATCCTTCATGGACGGCGCGGGCGCCGCGTTCGCATCCAAGACGGTGATCGGCGATCCGGTCGTCGTCGGGGATACGACGATCATCCCTCTCTGCGACATCACAATCGGCTGCGCAGCAGGATCCAATAACGCGGAGAGGAAGGACAACGGCGCGGGGGGCTTCGCCGCGAAGGCGTCTCCGAGCGCGGTGCTGATCATCCGGGGCGGAACAGTGAAGGTAGTGAACATTAAGAACCAGGACGCGGTCACCAAGCTGGTGGACCTCATCCCCGACGTCATCGACCGCTTCGCCGCTCCGAAATCCGAAAGGGACGTCATGAGCGACGACGACGCGGTGGAGCTTGCTTTCGGATCCGGAAAAGACGGAAGCAGGTGAAGGGACTATGTTTTGCAGCTGTCCTAACGGAACATGGAGAGGAAGGCCTTTGCCGCCACGCTGATCGGAACCGCGGGGAGCGAGGCCGCATAGAGAGTGCGCTTTGCCGGGAGGCTTGTCGTCGTAAGACGGACAAGCCTCCCGTTTTCGATGCCCGGAAGCGCGTAGGGCTCGGGAACTATTCCGATGCCCAGGCCGTTCTCCACGAGGGAGAGCACCAGGTTCATGTTCTTGACCGTGTAGTCCGGCAGGAACATCGCGCCGTCCTTGTGGAACCAGTCGTCGAAAATACTTCGGACAGAGTTGTCCTGGGTGACGGAGATCAGAGGGTAATCCGTGAGCTGCAGGGGTGTGTACACCTTGTTCCTGTCGATGGGAAAACTCGAGCTCACGACAGGGATGTCGCGGATCTCGGTGAGTTTTTTCAGGTGAAAATCGAACTGGCTCGGCACAGGGGTAAAGAGGAAGGCGATCTCCAGCGAGCCCTCCTGGAGAAGCCGGCAGAGCTCCGCGGTTGTCGCGCCCCTGAAGGAGATTCGGACGGAAGGATTCGCATCATGGAATTCCCTGAGCTTCGGGCCGAGGAAATAGCGGATGGATGTCTCCGTTGCTCCGATCTGCAGCTCGCCGGCGGCAAGGGATGTGCGCCTCGAGACCAGGGTTTCGCCGGATTCCAGTTCCTCCACCGCGCGCCGGACATATCGGAACAGATTTTCACCCTCGGGTGTAAGGCGGAAGCTCCGGCCGGAGCGCTCGAAAAGCTCACAGCCCAGTTCGTTTTCCAGTTTGCGGACGGACTGGCTGACCGCGGACTGGCTCACATAAAGGAGATCGGCTGCCTGGGTGAAGCTGTGAAGGGTGGCAACCCAGAAGAAACTGCGGTAGTACTCGAGATTAGATACCATGGATATTACCCTGAAGATGCGAATCCCGCGCGTCCGGGAAGCGATGAGACCGGCGGCGGGAAGACGCTGTGCATAAGTTGTATTAATTCTGCAGATAAAACCACTAATTTGCATTATAGTAATCCGGGTATGATAATACAATGAGCTGAGTGTATTCTGAGCGCTTTATTAGCCTTCCCGGACGCTTTCCGTTAATGTGTGCCGGAGGCTTCAGGCCACCGGCTGCCGCATCTGGCAAAACCGCATTCGAGGTATTAATTTGGAAACTCTTGGAAACCAGACCGGGTACGGGAGAAGAATATGGGCTCTTGCGGCGGAGGAAATCCTTCAGTCATTTCATTTCCTCGCCACCGCGACGGAGAGATTTGAATACGTCGAAGTAAAGCAGGCAATGGAACGCCCGGCGACGGACGGCCGGAGCCTCTTCTACAACGAGGAGCAGCTGATCCGCCTCTTTACGGAGGAGCCGGACAGGCCGCCCCATCTTCTGATGCACATCCTGCTTCACTGCCTTTTCGGGCATCCCTTCCGGAAGCAGATCGCGGATCCCGACCTGTGGGACGCAGCCTGCGACTGCGCTGTGGAGAAGGTAATTGCCGAGCTCTCGGAGGACGGGGGCATGGGGGATGCCTTCCGGCCTGCCGGCGCCCACGAGATGGATATCTTCTTCCGCATACAGAACCGGGCTCCGCACATGACGGCGGAGGAGATCTACAACAGCCACGTCAATGATCTCTCCGCGCGCGGGGAGCTTCTGCGCTGGAGCGGGCTCTTTACCTCCTGCGACCACAGCTTCTGGACCACCAGGGACAGGAGCGGAAGGGGCAGGGGCCGCGGGGGACTGCTGACCCTCGAGCCGGACGACGGGAAGGACAGCGATGAGGAGACCACCGCCGGGGCGGACGCCGCGGACGACGAACTCATCCGGAAGATCGCGGACAGGGAGACCGACGCGATCCGTCAGGACTGGCAGAAGCTGGCAAGAAAGGCCCAGATGGAGCTCACCTCCTTCAGAAACCGCTTCGGAAGGCAGGCCGGACGCTTCGTCGACCAGCTGAAGCCCATAATCTGGCAGGAGATCGATTACGCGGAATTCCTCCGCAATTTCGGTGCGGAGCAGGAGATACTCCACATCTCTGACGACAGTTTTGACATTGCCTATTATAAGTACGGCCTGGAGATCTACGGCAATATACCGCTGATCGAGCCTCTGGAGTATGCCGAGGAGCACAGAATCCGCACTTTTATCATCGCGATTGACACCTCGGGAAGCGTGCAGGGCGACATTGTCCAGAGCTTCCTGCAGCGCACCTGCGACGTCTTAAGATCGACCGCTTCCTTCACCAGGATGGTGGACATTCTTATGATCCAGTGCGACGCGGAGATCCAGAGTACGGTCAGGATAAGCGACATGGACCAGCTGGAGGAGGTCATCCGCGGCCTGAAGCTGAGAGGATTCGGCGGCACCGATTTCCGGCCGGTTTTCAGCTATATCGAAAAACTCCGGGCGGAGGGAAAGCTCCCGAAACCGGACGGCCTTCTTTATTTCACCGACGGTGTAGGCGAGTACCCGGAGACAGCTCCGGATTACAAGACCGCCTTTATTTTCAACAGAGATGACCACATAAGCCCGCGCGTGCCCTCATGGGCGATCCGCGCAGTGCTGTCAACGGACTCGATCCGCCTACTGGGAGGAGCAGACGCACAATGAATATCGCAACGGCAAAGGAACAGATCAAGAACGCAGTCAGGATCTACCTGCAGAAGAACGGGGAGGGGGAATACCTGATCCCTGTCGTTCACCAGCGCCCGGTTTTCGTCATGGGCCCTCCCGGACTCGGCAAGACCGCGATCATGCAGCAGATCGCGGATGAGATGGGAATCGGCCTTGTCAGCTATTCCATGACTCATCACACAAGGCAGAGCGCTCTCGGGCTTCCGGTGATCGTGGACAGGGAGTTCGACGGCGTGCACTACCAGGTCAGCGAATACACCATGAGCGAGATTCTCGCAAGCGTCTACGACTGCATGCGCAGCACGGGAAACCGCGAGGGAATACTCTTCCTTGATGAGATTAACTGCGTCAGCGAGACCCTCTCTCCGGCAATGCTGCTGTTTCTGCAGTACAAGGTCTTCGGCGGCCACCAGGTTCCGCCGGGATGGGTTATCGTCACCGCTGGCAATCCCCCGAGATTCAACAAGAGCGCAAGGGAGCTGGATGCCGCGACGAGAGACCGTCTCAAGGTGATGAACATCGAGCCGGATTTCAAGGCCTTCAGGGATTACTCCCTGGAAAACGGCCTTGTCAGGAGCGTGATCAGCTACCTGGATATCCGCCCGGATGATTTCTATAAGGTGACGACCCAGGTGAACGGAATGAACGTGGTCACCCCGCGCGCGTGGGAGGATCTCTCCGAGATGATCAAGTATCATGAGGCTCTCGGAATCCCGGTCACGGACGCACTTGTAAGCCAGTATCTTCAGGATCCCGACTGCGCGAGGGACTTTGCACTGTACTACCAGCTTTATCAGAAGTACAAGAAGGCATGGCAGGTGGACAGGATACTTAAGGGCGGCGCGGACGAGGCGATGACCGCGGAAGCGAGGAGCGCGCGGACGGACGAACGCATCACCCTTGCCGGGCTTCTCCTTGACGAGGTCAGGGAGCATATGGATGCCTGCGTAAAGGAACACGACCGCCTCGCGGAAGAGGTGGCACAGCTGAAGCGGGAGAAGGCCGCCGCGGAGGCAGGAGGGGAAGCCTGCCCGGAAGTGGAGTGGAACTCGCGCAGGGACGAAGTCAGGGCAAGGACTTCGGAGCTGAAGGCGGAGGTCGCCGATACCCAGAACGAGATCGGCAACATGCTTCATTTCCTTAAGGATTCCTTCGGCAGAGGACTGGAGCTGTCCCTTGCGGTCAACGATCTGACCGCTTCCAGCAGGGCTACCGCATTTATCGGCCAGTTCCTAAGCATGGATTATTTTGAGGAAAGCCGCGATCTGCTGCTGTCGAAGCGCAGGGACGATCTCCTCAGTGAGATCAGGATTGATTTCTGATATCCCGGTGAGCCCGGACCGTTCCGGGCGGAAGGAGCAGGACTGCCATGATTTTTTATCCGGTGGAAGGCGGGGACAAGGCGGAATTCCTGGAAAAGGCTGACGGAACTCTCTCGCTATTCCGCTGGCCGGGAACCGCTGCGGAGAGAGCGGAGATTCCGGCGTCGGTGAACGGGATTCCCGTCACGGAAGTGGAATCTCTCGCCTTCGCACCTTTTCACATGACGGGGCAGGAGTACGAAAGGAATTTCCGTCCCCCGTACAGCTTCAACATGTTCGCGCTCATGAACGCCGCAAAACTGCTCCGGGAGGAAAAGGACGAAGGCGGACCGGAGGAGATTAGTCTTCCGGAGAGCGTAAGCACCATCGGCGCGTACGCCTTCTGGCACTGCAGCCGCCTGAAAAGCATAAAGATTCCGGAGAAGGTCCTCCGGATCCGGGAGGGATGCTTCGGGGAGTGCGTATCTCTCGAGAGGATTACACTCCCGGCGGCACTCCGGTTCATCGGGCTCTGCAAAACTGCTGACGGAGGGGATTCTGCGGAGATAACCCCGGAGATGCTCCGGGGAATGCCGGATGTCGGCGCGTTTTATTCCTGTCATGCCTTAAAGGAGATTGTCCTGCCCGAAACGGTTATCCTGCTTGGACCGCAGACTTTCAACAGCAGCGGACTGACAAGGCTGTCATTAAGGGAAGGGACAAAGGACATTCTTGTCGCCGAAAACGCGTTTGATCATGCGGCGGCGCTTCAGTGGATGGACCATATCCGTGAGGACGGAAGTGTTAAGAGCCGCATCGGGCTTCCCGCCGCAAGGGACAAAATTCTTACGGCGGACAGGAAATTCGGCAGGCTCTCCCATCTGCCCAGGGATTTCTTCACAAAGGATATCGGCTGGTTTGACGTCCTCGCAAGGGATATATTCCGGCTGGACTTCGCCGCGAGGATGGCCGTGGCAAGATTAAGATATGACGAGGGACTTTCCGGGAACGACAGGGAGTGGTATATCGGAGTGCTGACGGACTATTTTGCCCAGGCCCCGCAGTTCATGCCAACGGCGAAGGACGACGAGGCATACTCGGAGCTGTTCTCTGTTCTGGAGGAGACAGGCAGCCTTACCGCGGAGAGGGTGAGCAATCTCATCCGGACTGCGGGAAGAGAGCACCTTTCATCGGCACTGATGACGAGGATGCTCAAGGTAAGGACGGAATCCTTCTCCGGGGCGACCGGTTTTGAGGATCTGGAAATCTGACGGTATCATCTTTTTCCGCCGGAGTGTACGTTTTGAGCGTACGCCCCGGCTTTTTTGATTTAATTAGTTTTTCTTATCAAACGATTAATAAATGTAATTTGAGTTATAGTTCACCTTCACTGATAATTTTATAGTAGTTGCGGGCACAAAGGGTCTTTATGTGCCGTTAATCATGCCGCAGAAACGATATCAGGAGGGGAATATGTTAGCATTTCTGGGCTTTCTGACCATTATACTGGTCCTCGCACTGATCATGAGCAAGAAGAGCTCTACGCTCATTGCCCTGATCATCATTCCTGTCATCACAGGATTCATCACTGCATTCATCAATGCTCCGCAGGTCATTATTGACGCTGCGGCAGCCAAGGCTGAGGAAGCCGGCGTGGAGTTCGTCGCACCGGTAGTCACCTTCGGTGAGCGGCTTACCCAGACTTTCAAGTCCGTCTCCGGCTGGACCGGCTCCGGTCTCACCAGCATTGCCGCGACGGGCGTCATGTTCATCTTTGCGATTCTGTTCTTCTCGACCTGCTCCGACGCGGGCGTGTTTGATCCGATCATCGCGAAGATTCTCAAGTTCACCGGCAACGACCCGGTCAAGGTTGCAATCGGCACCTTCATCATCGGCTGCATCTGCCACCTGGACGGCTCCGGTGCAACGACCTTCCTTATTGCGATTCCCGCAGTTATGCCTCTGTACAAGAAGCTCAAGATGAACTACTGGGTCGAGGCGACCATCGTCGCTCTGGCTGCCGGTATCATGAACGTCATGCCCTGGGGCGGCCCGACCATCCGCGCGGCGACGGCGATCTCCGGCCTCGGTTATGAGGTCAGCGCGGCTGAGCTCTGGGTCGGCATCATGCCTTCCTGGATCGTCGGTCTTATCATGGCTCTCCTTTGCTCCGCATGGCTCGGCAAGAGAGAGGCGAAGAGACTGGCCGCCGGCATCCCCGCGGATCCCTGCGAAGTGGAAGAGTCCAATGAGTCTGCTCAGGGCAGCAGCGACCTTGTCCGCTCCGGCTGGAGATGGTACTTCAACATCTGCCTTATCATTGTTCTGCTGTTCATCCTGATCAAGGGCCTGCTT
>OMSM01000236.1 GCA_900313745.1 uncultured Lachnospiraceae bacterium | reverse complement strand
TTTGCGCTCATAAAATCCGGACAGGCAGCGATCCACAAGTTCCTCCACCGAGGCCACGATAAACTCCGCGCATTCCTTCGCCTCGCGCTCCGCGTGGACAAAACTCACCGCATGTCCGGCCGCCGTCAGCATCGGCAGGTCGTTCGCCGCATCCCCGCAGGCCCAGACACGGTCTCTCCGGATTCCCAGCTCTTTCGCAAGAAGAAGCAGCGCCTCACCCTTGGAGACGTCTGAAGTGACATCCACATTGAGTCCGTTGACGAATGCGCGCAGTCCCCTGCCGCGGAATTCCTCCATGTACGCCGCGAAACGCCCGACCTCCTCTGCACTCTCCGTATGGAAGGCAAAACTGGTGACCGGCTCCGGGATCTCCGCGACAGATGCGGAGATTCTTCGTGTCCCGGCGTGACTCATCCAGCCTTCCGCCGGCCTTATGCAGTACACCGCCGAATCGCAGCCGAAGGTAAACGGCTCCCCGCTGTCAAAGCCGCTGACCGCTTCGTCGACCAGCTCGGCGGGAATCGTCCTGTGCATCAGCGTTCTTCCGTCCCTGGCCGTGATCCGTGCGCCGCTGTCGGAGATTACATAGTCCCAGGGAATGCTCTCCGGCACGGCACCTAGTACACTGATATACGGCCTTCCCGAATTGAGCACCAGAATATTGCCCGTTCCGGTGAACCTCACGAGCGCGTCAATATCCGGCCGTCTGGGTCCGTAGTAATCGCCCTGCCGGAAAAACAGCGTGCCGTCGAGATCCGAGGAGAGCAGAATCCGCTCCCTATATCCTGCCGGCCCGCCCTCTGTTCCTTCTTTTCTGACTTCGGGGCGATATGAAGGCTCCGCACAGTCCCAAATCATTTCGTCCTCTCCCATAAGCCGTTTCATGCGATCTTCAGAAACGCGGGTCCCTACGGTCAAAGTATAGTATAAAAAGACATCGGTGTCCCCCTTGAAACACCGATGTCCTCATATTGCTTCCGAAGCTGTGCCCTGCCGGAACAGCAGACCTGCCTTACCGGAATTCCTCCGCGTAATAGGCCACGATCAGCCTGTTGCCGGGACGTACGGATTCCTCTGCCCGATAATAGCCGATATTGTTGATACTGCAGAGTTCTCTCGTATATGCGTCCAGGCTGTCATAGTACCGGCTGTCGTAATACTTCTCCGCGATATCGCTGAAATGCTCGCCGTACTGCACGACTATGCTGTTGTAATACTTATATGCGGTATGCTCCGAAGCTGCCTCCGTCCTTAACCCGTTCGCCGCAAAGACGCCTCCCGCGATGACTGCCGCCGCGATGACCGCAAGCGCGCACATACGCCTGCGAAGCTGCAGCTTCCTAAACTCCTTCTGCCTGTACACTCTCATCACCGCACCGCAGTAATGCAGGTTCCTGTTCCCGATCTCTTCCTTAACCGCACCGTTCCCGTTTGTCATGCTCTTCATATCACTCACCGCTTTCCCTGAAGGAATACGAACATTTGTTCTTGTCGTGATATGAATTATATCGAACGTATTTTCGAAAGTCAACAAACCGGGAGGTGGAATTCGAACGTATTTTCGGAATATATGTTTGCTTTTTTGGCCACGCGCAGATATAATTTGTATTATACTAGAAGGACTTTTAGGCAACGGTGCCTGGAAGCGGCGGATGAAACCCGGAAGCACGAGACGTTATCCGCCGGACATAGAGGGGTTTGATAATGGCTAACGGAAGAATTACCGACAAGCAGCAGCAGATACTGAATTTCATGAAGGATGAGATTCTGCGCACAGGCTACCCGCCTACGGTGCGGGAGATCTGCGATGCCGTCGGGCTCAAGTCCACCTCCTCCGTTCACTCCCATCTGGAGACGCTGGAGAAAAACGGCTATATCCGCCGGGATCCCACCAAGCCCCGCGCCATTGAGATCTGTGATGACAGCTTCCAGATGGTCCGCACCGAGATGGTCTCCATCCCCGTCGTCGGAAACGTGGCTGCGGGCGAACCGATACTCGCGGAGCAGAACATCGACAGCTATTACCCTATTCCCGCGGAGAATGTTCCTGCCGGTGAATCCTTTGCCCTAAGGGTACGGGGCGACTCCATGATCAACGTCGGCATCTTCGACGGAGACCTGGTATTCGTTCACTCGGTGAACCGCGCAGAGAACGGGGAGATCGTTGTCGCCCTGGTTGATGATTCCGCCACCGTAAAGCGCTTTTTCCGCGAGAAGGATCACATCCGTCTCCAGCCGGAGAACGACACAATGGATCCCATCATTGTGGATAACTGCACGATTCTGGGCAAGGTATTCGGAGTTTTCCGCCTGATGAAATAATGAGCCTCAGGCTTTACGTGCCAGGCTGCCGCAGGAAGTATTTCATACTCATATAACATTAAAGAGGAACGTCGCGCATATGCGCTCCGTTCCTCTTTTCCATTCCTCTGTTCTTCTCTCACTGCCCCGGTCACCGTCTCCGGAGCACACAAAAAAATACAGATCCTTATTCCTTCTCCGCCGCCAGATCTTTCAGCGACTGGACTTCGATCTGCTTTCCG
>OMSM01000196.1 GCA_900313745.1 uncultured Lachnospiraceae bacterium | reverse complement strand
TGCCGGGGCACACACGCTTGGCCTGAGCACAGACAAGCCAGCGTGTGCAAGGCTCTTCAGGCTCAGCTGAAGGGAAAGCCGGCAGAGTATTTCGAAACGGAGGAGAGTAAGATGATACGCAAATACCGGATCGGAACCCCTTTCAACACAGAATCCGTCACGGCAGATATCCCGGAGGAGAAGGGACTTCCCGAGGGCGGAAGGGATCATGTCCTCTTCGCCGACGGGGGAAGGACCCTGCTCTACGGCCTCTCCGAGGGAGAGATAATCTACGGCCTGGGAGAGACGGTCAGGGGAATCAACAAGCGCGGATGGGACTATATCTCATGGAACAGCGATATGCCCAACCATCTGGAGACGCGCAGGTCGCTCTACGCTTCGCAGAATTTCCTGCTGTTTGACAAGGCTTACGGCGGGGAGGACAGGTGCTTCGGCCTCTACATCGACGCCCCGGGCAAGCTGGAGTTTGACCTTGGCTATACGGATTACAGCCAGGTGAGGATAGACCTCAAGGAGAACGACGCGGACATCTATATCCTCGAGGGGGAGACCCCCGGGGAGATCGTCACCGCTTTCCGCACGATCATCGGGAGAAGCTACGTCCCGCCGAAGTGGGCCTTCGGCCTGGGACAGAGCCGCTGGAGCTATATGAACGAGGATGAGGTCCGGGAGGTGGCTGACCGGTATCGCCGCGCCGGCATCCCGCTTGACAGCATCTACCTGGACATCGATTACATGGAGCGCTACAAGGACTTCACGCTGAATGGCGAAACTTTCCCTGATTTCGCGAAGTTCGTATCTGAGATGAAGGAAAAGGGCGTGCACCTTGTGCCGATCATCGACGCGGGCGTCAAGATCGAGGAGGGCTACGATGTCTACGAGGAAGGGGTGAGAAACGGCTATTTCGTCAAGGACGAAAACGGTGATCCCTTCGTCGTCGCGGTGTGGCCGGGGCGCTCCCATTTCCCGGACGTGCTCAATTCCGATGCGAGAAGATGGTTCGGCGACAAGTACAGTTTTCTCCTGGACCAGGGAATCGACGGCTTCTGGAACGATATGAACGAGCCATCCATCTTCTACACGGAGAAGCACCTGAACGAGGTCTTCGGCGAGCTGGATGAGTTCAGAGGGGTCAACATCGACATCGGCAGGCTGAACCGCCTCCTGTCCCTGGTGGGGGAGATGGCCCAGCGGGAGGAGGATTACCGGGAGTTCTACCACGATGCGGACGGAGTAAGGGTGCGCCACGACAAGGTGCACAACCTCTTCGGCTACAACATGACCCGCGCGGCGGGCGAGGCCTTCCGGAGAAACCGTCCCGGGGAGAGGATCCTTATGTTCTCGCGCTCCTCCTATGTGGGCATGCACCGATACGGAGGCGTCTGGACCGGGGACAACTCATCGCGCTGGGAGCACCTTCTCCTGTCGCTGCAGCAGATGCCTGCCCTCAATATGTGCGGCTTCCTCTACTCCGGCGCGGATGTCGGCGGCTTCGGCGAGGACGTCACGCCCGACCTTATGCTGCGCTGGCTCGCGCTTGCCATCTTTATCCCGCTCTTCAGGAATCACTCGGCGCTTGGGACAAGACGCCAGGAGCTCTACGCCTTCGGCCCGGAGACGGAGAAGAAGGCGGCGGAAATAGTCCGGCTGAGATACGCGCTTCTGCCGTATCTCTACTCGGAGTTCATGAAGGCGGTGCGGGACAGCCGCATGCTTTTCACCCCTCCCGGCTTCGTGTGGAGGGACGACATGCGGGCGAGGGAGACCGAGGATGAACTTCTCGTCGGGGAGAGCATTCTGATTGCACCGGTGGTGAAGCCCAATGCCTCGGGGCGCATGGTTTACCTCCCCGAGGAGATGAAGCTCGTCCGCTTCAGGAGCGCGGAGGACTATGAGGAGGAGATACTTCCCGCGGGGGATCACTACATCAGGGCAAAACTTGGCGAAGTGGTGATCTTTATCCGGAAGGGCCATGTCCTTCCTCTCGCGAATCCGGCGGAAAACACAATGGGTGTGGATTACGGCAGCCTGACTTACCTGTGCCACGGCGCGGCGCCGGAAGATTATGAGCTGTATAATGATGATGGGATTTCCCCCGCGGAGTTTTAAGGAGGACAGATTGTTATGGCGGATTCCAGGATGATGTCGAGGGGCAGTGCGGTCAGCGAACAGAAATGCCCGGCCTGCGGCGGCCCAATGATTTTTGACCCGGTTTCGGGGAAAATGCTCTGCGAGTACTGCGGAACCTCGGTGGACATCGAGGCCGCCGGGCCCCAGAATGCGGCGGGAACCGCTCAGCAGGCATCCCCGGCGGCGGGAGCTGCGGCCGCTGCGGCCGGAACGGCCTCTGCTGCGGCGGGGACGGCTTCTGCTGCGGCGGGAGCAGGCGAAGATGAATACGGGGAAGACCAGACGACAGTCGGCGGATTTGATTTCCAGAGCCTTACGGATCAGGTGACCGACGAGAACGCCGAGGACCTCCCTGTCTACAACTGCAAGTCCTGCGGCGCGGAGATCATCGCCCCGCCCTCGCAGGTCGCCCTAACCTGCCCCTACTGCGGCAACAACATCGTGCTGACGGACAAGGTTACCGGCAAACTCAGGCCGGACGGCGTGATCCCCTTCAGGATCACCGCGAAGGAGCTTCCTGCCGCGATGCAGAAATTCTACCAGGGGAAGGTGCTTCTGCCGAAGCGGTTCTTCTCCGACAGCACAATGGGGCATGTCACCGGTGTCTACGTTCCTTTCTGGGTATTCTCCGGAAAGGTTGAGGGAACCCTGGATTTCGTCGGAAGCAAGAGCAAATCCCATCAGGAGGGGGACTACGAGGTCACGGAGACCCGCAGGTTCAGCATGTCGCGGAACATCTCCATTCCCTTTGAGAACCTTCCGGTGGACGCGAGCGGAAGGGTTGACGACGCCCTCATGGACTCCATGGAGCCCTTCAACATGAAGGAGGCGAAGCCCTTTGACATGCGCTACCTTGCCGGCTTTACCGCGGACAGGTTCGACGTTGCGAAGAACGACATCGAGTCGAGGGCGAAGAAGCGCATGCTCACGACAGCGGCCGGAATCGCGGCGTCCAACGTAGCGGGATATTACGGAGTGAGAAGGACAGGCGGAGACGTGAAGCTTAACCTTAACGCGAAATATCTGCTGTTCCCCATCTATCTCTTTGACATAAAGCATGACAAGAAGAAGTATTCCTTTGCGGTCAACGGACAGACCGGAAAGGTGGTCGGCGAGATCCCGACGGACAAGACGGTGAGCCGGAACTACTTCCTGGTCCGCGCCGCGGCGGTGGTCGGCGGCGTCATGCTTCTGGCGGTGATCAAATATCTCCTGGGGGCGTAAATGTGCCTGCAGTTTAGTTTTGCCCATGGAGAGGAGGATTTACAACAGATGAGAGAAAGACTGAAAAGGGTTGCTCTGCTTCTTGCACTTCTTATCGCGGCTGCCGCTGTCCCCGCCCGCGCGGAGGCGGCCGGAGCGCGGCCGGCGTTCATCCATTCGATCACCGACCAGCTGTCCGGGCTTTCCGACGTAATTGAGGAGACGGAGAACCAGATAGAGAACGCCGGCGATGCGGTGAATTCCGCGGACGGAACCGATAATGCGGAGACCGGCGGTGAGGATGACGGCGAAGTCATCTCGTTCGGGAACGAGGGAAACGGCCTCTCCCTGCCCGGCGGCCTGGAGGAAGACTTCGGGGACCTGACCGACAGCCTGGAAGAGGATCTCGGGGACCTGGCCGGCGATATTGACGAGGCGCTTGACGGTCTGGACGGAGTTCTCGACGGCACCGCCGGGGAGACGGAGGAAGTGCTTCCGCTTGATCCCGGCGGCCAGGAGGAGACCCTTCCCGTCCAGGATGCCGGAGAGCCGGAGAGTTATGCCAATGCCTATACGGACCAGGCGGGCAATCTCCGCGTCGGAGAGGGAGCATCGCTTCCGGCGTGGTATCCGGTGACGCCGGACCAGTTTAAGTTTTATCATGACGACACTGCCCCCAGGGTGGTGGATGCCGCGGGCATCTTCTCCGCGGAGGCGGAGCTCAGGATGGAGACCCGCCTTAAGGAAATCCGGAGTGAGACCGGGAAGGATATCGTGGTGTACACGGATAACTCCGCCTACGGCAAAGGCCAGGATATTCTCGCCGCGGACTTCTTTGACTTCAACGGTTATGGCTGCGGGGACGAGTTTGAGGGCGTCTGCCTCTTCATCTGCATGGATCCGGAGGACCGGGGCTGGTGGGTAAGCTGCTCCGGGCCGGAGACCATGAAGCTCTACACCGAGCAGTACGCCAACGAGATGGACGACGTGCTCTACTCCTATATGGCTTCGGGTGAGTACGAGAAAGGCGTCGCGGACTGGATCGAGAATTTCCGGATGCTCTATGTCAAGGGAATGCCTTTTGCCCCGGAGTGGTACCCCGGGCCTGATACGGCGCCTGCGGCCGGCCATGACAGCAATGCTCCCAGAGTGCGGGATTACACCGGGACGCTCACGGATGAGCAGCTGCGGTCCCTTACGGATGCGGCGAAGAAGATATCGGACAAGTACGGCAAGGATGTAGTGATCTGCCTTGCGCAGGACACCGGAGGCCTTAGGGCGGATGAATACGCGAAGCTGTATTACGAGTACTGCGGATACGGCTTCGGCGAGAACAGCGACGGCATCGTGCTGACAATGTTCCGCAGGGCGGACTACGGAGATTATGCAAAAATATATGCCTCCGGAAGCGGGGCAAAGAGACTCTCCTCCGTCAATGCGGGGAGGATGCTTGACGCCGCGGAGTCGAGTGCATATTCAGGGGATTACTACGAAGGGATGAACCACTGGCTCGACCAGCTTTCGCATATGGAGCGCACGGGAAGAGTGCCCCGCAGCCTGTTCTACTGGATCATGACGCTGTTCGGCAGCGCGGCGGCGGGTACTGCCTTCGGCGGGATTTCCCTCAGCGGGGCGAAGAGCCGGATGGCGGTGCCGAAGCCTCAGGCCGACGCGGACATGTACCTGGTCACGGCGGCACTCATGGTCTCGAGCGCGGGAGAGAGGCTGATCGATGTAGATACGTCGAGGAGGTATATTGC